>JBIKOE010000016.1:0-43821 GCA_044358215.1 Crocinitomicaceae bacterium | reverse complement strand
ATACTCCAGATGAAGAATAGGTTGTTCCATTCCATACATAAGAGTCACAAGCTGATGCAGTTGTTGTGTTTGTAGAACTTGCAATGATTGTTAAGTCCAAAGACTCGGTAACACAGTTTGCAGTTGTTCCTGTGTATACTCCAGATGCAGTATAGCTTGTACCATTCCAAACATAAGAGTCACAAGCTGATGCAGTTGTTGTGTTTGTAGAACTTGCAGTAATTGTTGCATTAGCTGTTACAACAGAACAAGAACTAAAAGTATAAGAACAAGTATAAGTTGTTGTAGTTGAAGGATTGACTGTTATACTCTGAGTTGTTGCACCACCTGGAGACCATAGATATGTTCCCCCAGAAGCAGCTGTTGAAGCTGTTAATGTTGTACTTGACCCTGCACAAATTGTTGGCGGCGAAGAAGTAATGGCTAATGCAGGCGTACTGCATGAAAAACTCCCAGCGCCTAAAAATATTCCTGAATCAAAAAATTCATCTCCTGCATCTGCAATAATAATTTTTATATGATAAGTAGAACAAGGAATAACGGAAAGTTGAGCTGTTAAGCCATCAGTATAAGCATCATATTGCATTACACCAGTATTATTCGTATTAAAATATTCACTGTTCAAGTTGCTATTTACATTGTCAATACTCACTAACTGCCCGTTTGGTAAACGAGCCATATTGTAATTAGTATAATTTCCCCCCAATGGATTAGGACCAGAAACAAATATCCCAAAACCATCATTGTAATCTGCACTAACCCACTCGGGATATTCTTCAGAACCAAAGACAAAGGAAATATTAAAACTACTGCATATAGGAGTCATATCAAACTCAAGCCGACAATTATCCAGTTGAGGTGGTGGCGTGCCTGCTCCAGGTTGAGTAGTAAGTTGCGGATCTGCATAATCATACCCGACAACAGCTATTCCAGATGAAGGAGAGTTATTTGGCCCATCTGCTCCAGCTGCTGAGCCAGTAGTTAGCATGATTCCACCATTCGATAGTCCAATACCGCCAGCCTGAAGATTCCCTGTATAAGATCCATATGCGGCTGCACCACAATTTATAATTGGATTAGTAACTACTATTCCATTTGATACTAATGTATTTATAATTGAAGTTGCTGTGCCGCCAGGAGTAATAGTTATTTGGGCATTGATAGAAATCGAAAGCAATAATGATAGAAATAATAAATAAAAAAATCTCATGCTTATTACTTTTTATGTTAAGTTTAAATGATTAACCTTCATGATTATGCGATTTTTAGCGCACTAGATTTACATGTCCAAAAAATTCTTTTCTTTCATCCGTTTCTGTATACTTGACAATAATCTTGTAAGTATATGTGCCTTGAGGTACAGGTGTGCCATCTTCTCCAAATAATCCATCCCAGCCTTTTTCTATGTCATGTGTTTCAAAAATAACATGCCCCGAGCGATTGTAGATATAAAATGAGAAATTATAAACATCGATACTACTAGAAAAAATAGGTTTAAATGTTTGGTTAAACTCGTCACCATTTGGAGTAAATGTATTTGGAATATAATAAACTAAGCCATTATTAAATAAAATCTCAACAGAATCAATATTGGCACACAAAAATTGAGAATATGCGGTTAATGTGATGACATGTCCATTTAAATTATTTGTAAAAGTATATTCTGGATTTATCTCTGTTGAAGATGCTCCATCTCCAAAATCCCAAGTATAACTTGCTGCACCTGAGCTAGAATTCGTAAATTCTAATAATTGAGTGAGCTCTGTAAATGAGTTGGATGAAGGCACAAATGATGCTATTGGATAATTATCTACCTCAACATAATTATTCAATGTTGTAGTTTTGAAACAACCATTTAACGCTGCTATCAGCGTAATATCATAAACACCACCACTTGTGAACGTAAGGATACTTTGTGCCCCCGTTCCTGTTAATCCATTACTTGCCAACCATGAATAGGATGTATTTGAATTATCATCTGCAATTAAGGTTACCTCCAAAGGAATACACCCTGTTAACGGAGAACCTGAGAATGTTGAAATTGGCAAAGGATTTACTGTTATTGTCGGAGATTCTATGGGGCTTGTACAACCATTTACACTGTAAGATAGGTAAAGAGTGGTGTCGCTTATTGGACTAAAAGTTTGTGTTTCATTAGCATTTCCATTACCCCAATCATAAACTCCACCGGCAATAGTTGTTTGAGCTGTCATTGTAACTTCTTCTCCAATACAAATAACTGCTGATGCCAAGGTAATAATTGGAACTGGTTTTACAGTGACCGTTGTATTAACTTGGGGGCTTTCGCAACCAAGCCTAGAATATACAACAGAATAATTAGATGTTGTATTTGGAGAGATGTTTATACCTGCGGTTGTTTCTGCTCCTGGAGACCATGAATAAGTACCGCCTGTTGGTAAGCCAGTAGCTACTATTGTTGCAATTTCTCCATCACAAATAATAGCGCTTGTAGCTGTTACTGTTGGAATTGGGTTAACTGCTAGAAGTCGCGAAGCTGTGGCAGAACAATTGCCAGAAGAAGTATATAATAAAGAAGTGTAAAATACAGAGTAATTTGTTGTAAAATTTGGAGATACAGTGATTGAAGATGTCGGGTTGGCATTCGACCAAAAGAAATCCCCTCCTGCTGGACTTGCAGTAGCAATTAGTATTGCTGTACCGCCAGTACAAATGGAAGTATCTGTAATTGTAACTAGCACCTGAGGATATACGATAATCGTCATTGTTGCTGAATAACCACATTGACCAATACCTGGAGTAAATGTGTAGGTTGTTGTATCAGTGTTGTCTATCGCAGGGCTCCAAGTTCCTGAAAAACCATTTAATGAACTTGGAGGAAGAGATAATGGGTCACCAAAACAAATAGGCGATATTTGAGAGAAGAGTGAATTATCGTTAGCAATTACCGATAAATTTATTGTTACTAAGCTATCACATCCATTTGCAGCGATTAAAGTTGCTACTTGTGTGCCAGCTGTTAGAAAAGTTATTGCGTTTATTGTAAAAGGTAAATTACTTGAACAGATTGAAGTATCAACTATAACATTAAAAATTAGTATCGGATCTACTGATAGGGAACTTGATTGAGATGAACAAGCTCCAATATTACTTGTAACAGTATAATTTATAGTAGGGGTCATACCACTTATTAGGCCTACTGCGTCAAGTGTTGGGCCACTTGGGGTAAAGACATAAGTTTGGCCAGCAACAAAATTACTAATCGTTGCTGTTCCGTCTGAAAAACAGGTTGCAGCTGTTGTATCTATCAAAGGATCCGGTGGGGTAATTAATTGAATATCTATGGTAAATGGTACGGAAGAGGCACATGATACATTAGAGGTTGTTACTGTATAAGGTAAGCCGCTAGCCAGTCCACTAATTACGCCACCTAATCCTATCGTTGGGCCAATTGGTGTGAAGGTGTAAGTTAGTATATTATCGTAATTACTAATCGTTGCTGTTCCATCTGAAAAACAAGTTGCAGCCGTAGTATCTACAGCCGGAGCCGATTGAATATCTATCGTAAATGGTGCGGAATCTAAAGAGGTGCAAAATCCATTATTACTTGTTACTGTATATGGAGTTCCGGTAGACATGCTGCTAATAAGGCCACTTGCATCTATTGTTGGCCCTATTGGAGTGAAGTTATACGTATTCCCTGAAACAAAATTGCTAATAGTTGCTGTTCCGTCTGATAAACAAGTTGCAGCTGTTGTATCTACAAGCGGAGCTGCTGGAGTTACTAATTGAATATCTATTGTAAATGGAGCGGAATCTGAAGAAGTACAAAATCCATTGTTACTTGTTACTGTGTAGGGTAATCCAGTAGTCATATTACTAATAACACCAGTTGTTAAATCTACTGTTGGGCCGCTTGGATTGAAGGTATACGTATTCCCTGAAACATAATTACTAATAGTTGCTGTTCCGTCTGATAAACAAGTTGCAGCTGTTGTATCTACAAGCGGAGCTGCTGGAGTTATTAATTGAATATCTATTGTAAATGGAGCGGAATCTGAAGAAGTACAAAATCCATTGTAGCTTGTTACTGTATATGAAGTTCCGGTAGACATGCTGCTAATAAGGCCACCTAATCCTATCGTTGGGCCACTTGGTGTGAAGTTATACGTATTCCCTGAAACAAAATTGTTAATAGTTGCTGTTCCGTTTGAAGAGCACGTTGCAGGACTTACAACTACAGTTGGCAAAGCTGGTAAAGTTATAGCTGAAACAACTAAGCCAGTTAAAGGAGGTGAAGCACAACCTCCTACTGTACTAATAACCTGATAGGTGCCAGAAGCCAAATTAGGAAAAATTCCTGTGG
Source organism: Crocinitomicaceae bacterium (assembly GCA_044358215.1). Taxonomy (GTDB): domain Bacteria; phylum Bacteroidota; class Bacteroidia; order Flavobacteriales_D; family Crocinitomicaceae; genus UBA952. Next base: position 39,476 of record JBIKOE010000016.1, on the reverse strand, counting down.
TATTTGTTATCGCTGCAACTACTGGGTTAGTTCCTGTTAAAGTATAGCTTGTTCCTGAGGCTGCAACTGGGCTTGTAACTGTAATAGTACCTGTTGGAATAGAGCAAGTTGCTTGTGCACTTACACTTGCTATAGGTGGGCCAGGTGGAGGGGGAGTTATTGTTACAACTTGCTGTTTTGGGCATAAATTCGCATCTGTTAAATTAAAAGTATAAGTGCCTGCAGCTAAATTTGGAATTGTATAGTTGCCTCCACTTGCAGAAATCTCATTTCCAGCTGGACTTGTTACTATTGTAGAGCTTGCTTGATTAAACCAAGAAATATTGTAAGGAGCAGTACCTCCATTTGCTGATAAAGTAACTGATCCTGAACCACAAGAATAAATTGTTGGGCCAGATTGATTAAATTGAAGGATTGGCGGGGCCGTTATTGTGGGGTAAAAAGTATACGGACCACAACCAGGATTATATGTAGATATAGATCCACTTGGCCACACATAAATTGATTGGTTCGATACATTATTTCCTACAATAGTTGCCGGAGAAGTATAAGTGCCTACTGGACCTGCATTTGTAGTTATAAATGAATTAGTTCCTTCAGTATAAAGAGAGCTCGAAAAAGGTGTAGAATATGTATAACCTGTAAATGGAATAGTTAAAGTAGATGTAAGGAACCAAGAGGAGGGGGGAGTATTTAAACTTGGGCCAATTTCTGGAGCAGTACTCCCAACAATAGTATAATTTAATCGACCTGAAATAGTTGGATTAATTACAGTTTGTGAAGCACTAACGGCCGTGGAATTCCAACCATGGTTAGGTCCAACAGTTATTGTATATTGCCCCGATCCAGGTAAACCAGCACACAGTGAATTAGTTTTGTCTATTCTTGCTTGAAAAGGAGCCATGATTACCTTTCTCTGTCTAGGAGAGACAGTTGTTAGGCAGCCTGCAGAAGTATGAGTATAAAAACGAATAGTTCCAGTGAAGGTTGCAGTCCAATAAATACCATTATTTCCATTAAAGCCCGAGAATAGTGCAACTGGGGCGGCAACATCGGTTGCTATTGTTATAAAATCTGTTTGTACAGCAGAACCTAATGATAAACTTTGAAAATTGTATTGGTAGCCGACTATTACCGAAACCCTTGAGTATTGATATGTTGTTGTTGTACCAGAAATCTGAGGGTTTTGAGAACATAGAGGGGTAAAGGTGGTGGCTGGGAACAATGGAATAGCTGCCAACTGAATTGTTGTACACTGCCCAAAAACTATACTATTAGCTCCGGCTAAAAACAGAATTAAAGAAATAAGGCGTAAGTAATATAGCATTGAATTAAACTCCAAAAATTTAGCATAAATTTAACGATATTTTAACGAATATGTATAAGTTTAGTTGCCTTTTTTGATAAGAATATCAAAAAAATTTAGAATTCAAAGGTCTCCATAAACTTGGTGGTAAAATTTCCTTTGCAGAAATCTTCGTTTTGCATCAGTTTTTGATGAAAAGGAATCGTTGTTTTTATACCTTCAATAATGTATTCATCGAGTGCTCTTTTCATTTTTAAAATTGCTTCATCGCGGGTTTGTGCAACTACAATTAACTTAGAAATCATTGAGTCATAATTCGAAGGTATCGTATATCCAGCATAAACATGCGCATCAATACGAACCCCATGTCCGCCGGGACAATGGTATTCTGTTATTTTTCCTGGGCAAGGACGAAAATCCATAGCAGGATCTTCAGCATTTATTCTGCATTGTATTGCATGCATCAGGGGATAATAATTTTTACCAGAAATCTTTTCACCTGCAGCAATTTTAATTTGCTCTTTTATGAGATCAAAATTAATTACCTCTTCAGTGATCGTATGTTCTACTTGAATTCGCGTATTCATTTCCATAAAATAGAAATCGCGATTTTTGTCCACAAGAAATTCTACCGTTCCAACTCCTTCATACTTTACAGCTTTTGCTGCTTTTATAGCCGCAACTCCCATTCTTTCGCGCAGTTCATCTGTCATGAAAGGAGATGGCGTTTCTTCCACTAATTTTTGATGGCGACGCTGAATCGAGCAGTCTCTTTCTGATAAATGGCAAGCATTTCCATATTGATCTCCCGCAATTTGAATTTCAATGTGTCGTGGTTCAAGTATGTATTTTTCCATGTACATTCCATCATTTCCAAAAGCTGCTGCAGATTCTTGTCTTGCAGAATCCCAAGCTGATTCTAATTCAGATTCTTCCCACACAATTCGCATGCCCTTTCCGCCACCGCCCGCTGTTGCTTTGAGAATAACGGGGTATTTGATTTCTTTTGCTATTTTTTTTGCTTCAGGAATTGAAGTCAATAAACCCTTTGAGCCAGGAATGCAAGGAACTCCGGCTTTTATCATAGTTGCTTTAGCAGATGCTTTATCGCCCATTCCTGCGATTTGCTCCGGTAAAGCGCCAATAAATTTGATGCCGTGTTCTTGACAGGCCTTTGAGAACTTTTCATTTTCAGAAAGGAAACCATATCCAGGATGAATTGCATCTGCATTCGTAATTTCTGCCGCTGCCAAAATATTAGGAATCGACAAATACGATTTCGCACTCATTGGCGGACCAATACAAACAGCTTCGTCGGCAAAGCGAACAGGTAAACTGTCTTTATCTGCTGTAGAATAAACGGCAACCGTTTTAATTCCCATTTCTTTACACGTTCGAATAATTCTTAAAGCTATTTCCCCGCGATTTGCTATTAATATTTTATTAAACATCCCTGATTTTTAGGTTATATGCTTTTAAGATGGGTCAACCAAAAATAAAGGTTGATCATAATCCACAGGATTTGAATTGTCGACAAGTACTTTTATTATTTTACCAGAAATTTCAGCTTCAATTTCATTAAAGGTTTTCATGGCTTCGATGATACACAGTTTATCTCCTTTTTTAATATCTGTCCCTACTTCTACAAATGCTGGTTTATCTGGACCTGCAGTTCGGTAGAAAGTTCCAATCATTGGAGATTTTATCGTGATGTACTTGGAGTCATTTTCTACTTCAACAGTATTTGTTGGAGCACTTGGTGTTACAGGCATCGAAACTGGCGCTGCAGCTGGAAGTATTTGTTGACTTGGCACTGCTTGCTGCATGTAAATAGGTTGCTCAGCTTGCGTGTTCATGCCCCCTTTGATAATTACTTTAAATCCTTCGCGTTCGATTTCAACTCTCCCAATACCTGTTTTAGATACAAGTTTAATTAGGTCTTTAATTTCTTCTAAATTCATTGCTATGATTTTTTATAAAGTTAAACTTATTATGAATTGTAAGCCCATTTTAAATAAATCGAGCCCCAAGTAAATCCTCCACCAAAGGCAGAGAGTATAATGTTATCGCCTTTTTTTAGCTGTTTTTCATAATCCCACAAACACAAAGGTAAAGTGCCCGCAGTTGTATTTCCATATTTTTGAATATTTATCATGACTTTATCATTTGAAACACCCATTCTATTTGCTGTTGCATCTATAATTCTAAGATTTGCCTGATGAGGCACTAGCCAAGCAACATCCTCACTGCTAAGATTATTTCTTTCCATGATTTCTGCCGAAACGTCGGCCATTTTAGTAACTGCAAATTTAAAAACTTGAAGCCCTTCTTGTTTGACAAAATGCATCCTTTTTTCAACACTATCAATAGTTGCAGGATTTACAGAACCTCCACCCTGCTGAATAAGAAATTCTCTTCCTGAGCCATCTGTTCTTAGAATATGATCTTGAATTCCAAGTCCCTCCTCGTTTGGTTCTAATAAAACTACACCTGCTCCATCCCCAAAAATAATGCAGGTTGTGCGATCGGTATAATCAACTATTGAGGACATTTTATCAACTCCAACAACAAGTACTTTTTTATACCTGCCATTTTCAATAAATTGCGAAGCAGTTGTTAGCGCAAATAAAAACCCTGAGCAAGCAGCCAAGAGATCGAAGCCCCAAGCATTTGTCATTCCAACTTTGTCACATAAAATATTTGCAGTACTTGGAAACAAATGATCTGGAGTAACACTTGCTAAAACAACTAGCTCGATTTCAAGTGGATCAATATTTTTTTTCTTTAGTAAACTTTTTACAGCTTCAGCAGCCATATCAGAAGAAGCGCCATTTTTCATGATTCTTCGTTCCTTAATTCCTGTTCGTGTTGTTATCCACTCATCAGAAGTGTCAACAATTTTAGTGAGGTCTTCATTGCTTAAAACATGTTCAGGAACATATCCTTGAACGGCCGTAATAGCAGCAGTTATTTTATTCATAAATTAATTAAAAGCATCGTTAACTTTCATTGCTAAACCAGAGCTTGCAACCTCATGAGCATGCAAAATCATATTTTTAACAGCAATATCATTTGAAATTCCGTGGCCAATAATAACATTTCCCTTTACACCTAAAATTGGAGTGCCACCATAATTCTCGTAATTAAAACGATCAAAATATTCATCGTTTATCCCTCGTTTTTTCATAAGAGAATAAATACCTTCCGCTTGTTTTAGAACTACATTTCCAGTAAATCCATCACAGACAATTACATCTGCTTTTCCAGAAAAAATATGTCGGCCTTCTATGTTACCAATAAAATTAATCTCATCAGATTCGGCAAGTAATTTGTAGGTTGCGATTGTTAATAAATTTCCCTTTGATTCTTCCTCTCCAATATTTAAAAGTGCAACTCGGGGTTTTTCAATGTTATGAACATGCTGCGAATAAAGAGATCCTAAAACAGCAAATTGGTACAAGACATCGGCTTTGCAATCTGCATTTGACCCAACATCTAATAAAATAGTTTTGGAACCATCTATAGCTGGAAGTGTTGAAGTTATGCAAGGCCTAATAACTCCTGCGATTGTATTCAATTTATACATTGAACCCACCAACATAGCTCCAGTATTACCTGTGCTAGCAAATGCATGTAATTCTCCTTTTGCAAGGCTATTAAAACCTACAGCTATTGAACTATTTGGTTTTTTACTAAGTGCTCGTGTTGGATGATCGTGAAAAGTGATTACTTCTGGAGCATGAATTATTTCGAATAAACCATCAGCAATATTTCTTTCTCTTAAACCTGAAGTTATTTGTTCTTCATCACCAATCAATACAATAATGGCGTGACCTTTTAATTCTTTTTGTGCTAAAATAGCACCATCAAGATTTGCAGCAGGAGCGAAGTCGCCACCAGAAATATCTATTCCGATTTTCATTTCAGAAATTTTTGTTGATTACTCAACAACTTCTTTTTCGGCTAAAACTTTTCCTTTGTAATATAATTTACCTTCATGCCAATGAGCATGGTGAAATAGGTGCGGCTGTCCAGTTGTAGGACAAGTAGCAACATTACTTGCAACAGCATTTATGTGTGTTCTTCTTTTATCTCTACGTGTTTTGGAAATTTTTCGTTTAGGATGTGCCATAACTTTATTATATAATTATCAATTTAAATTTTTCAATGCTGCCCACCGTGGGTCAACCTCATCATCTTTGTCTTTTTTTGGTTCAAGTGTTGAATATTTCTTAATCAATTGAACCATTTCTTTTTCGCATTCGCCTTCTTCATGTATTGGTCTAGATGGAATAGAAACTACAATCAATTCATAAATTGCTTGTTGAACGTTTATTTCATAACTGTCAAAAGGAATAACTATAAGATTTTCATCTTCTTCATTCTCGTTTCCAAATTTGTAATAAACAGTCATTTCGCCTTCTACTTCGATGTCCATTTGTTCATTGCAGCGGGAACAAGTTCCTTTTACAGTGCCACAAACTTCGAAATCAGCTACGAGCATTGACTCCTTTTTTTCTAAATCCAACCAAACTTTTAAATTACCTTTTTCAATTATAGAAAATGGCAAAGACTCAAAGAACGTATCGTCAATGTCTAATTCAAAATCGTGGTATCCAATTTTTAATCCAACAAAGGGTATTTCAAATTGACTTTTCACGAGCTGATTTTAAATTATACCAAAACGAAGGGCAAAGATACTATTTTTCTTTAAAAAGAAAAAATCATTTTACTCATCTCGGCTACTATTCTTTTTGCTTTTGTCTTCAGGAGTAAAAGGAAGTGGATTTGCATGAATTAATTTTTGGAATTTCCGCGTCCTAAAAATATCAAGCGCCATATAGATCGCACTTCTAAAAGACTGCTCAGAAGCACAATTTTTTCCTGCAATATCAAAAGCAGTTCCGTGATCAGGAGAAGTTCGAACAATTGGCAAACCTGCAGTAAAATTAACTCCATCATCAAAAGAAAGGGCTTTAAAAGCTGCTAGACCTTGATCGTGATACATCGCTAAAACACCATCGTATTGATTTCGTGCTGGAGAACCAAAATAACCATCTGCGGCAAAAGGTCCAAAAGCTAAGATTCCTTCAGCTTTACAAAATTGAATCGCAGGTTGAATAGTTTCAGATTCTTCAGTGCCAAGTTTTCCATTTTCGCCAGCATGCGGATTTAAACCAAAGACAGCAATTTTAGGTTTAGTGAGATTAAAATCTTTTTTCAAACTTTGCTCAAATGCTTTTATTTTTTCAATTATTAAGTCTTTGGATAATTTCTTGCTGATTTCTTTAATTGGAATGTGACTTGTTACAAGTGCAACCTTTAATGTTGGTGATACTAAAATCATTAGGGCCTCTTTGACAGCAGATAAATCTGCTAAATACTCCGTATGACCTGGGAATTTAAATCCTGCTTTTATCATTCCGTCTTTAGAAAATGGCGCAGTTACCAGAACATCAATTTTCCCTTCGGAAATATCTTGTGTAGCAGCTTCCAATGCTTTAAAAGCATACAGCCCGCCTTTTTCCGTGCCTTGCCCCACTGAAAATTCTACTTCCTCTGTCCAAACATTTACAACATTCACATTATTTTCAAGTGCTTGACTCGCATTTTTACAGATTTGAATGCTAAAATCATCCATTTCTAATAACGCTTGATAATGCGACAAAACTTTTTCAGAACCATAAATTATAGGCGTAAAATCCTTAAGAATTCTAGCGTCACGTAATGCTTTTAGAATAATTTCAGGACCAATTCCATTGATATCTCCAATGGTTATCCCAACTTTAATTAAAGCTTGGTTTTCCGTATCTATTTCCATTAAGACGAGTGATTTTTTAAAAATTGATACAACAAACGCACACCTGAACCAGTGCCACCTTGACCTTTATAATCTTCTCGACTATCAAGCCAAGTTGGACCTGCAACATCCATATGAATATAAGGTGCTTTTAAAAAATGTTCCAAAAATTTTCCGGCGGAAATCATACCTGCATTTGGTCCGCCGATATTCTTTAAGTCTGCAATTTTAGATTCCATGTGTTTTGCATAATCATCCCAAAATGGAAAGCGAACAACGCGCTCATGCACTTCATTTCCAGCCTTCTCCAATTCTTCAAAATAGTGATTTTTAGCATTTCCCATAATTATGCTAGCTTCCGTACCGATTGCACGCAATGCTGAGCCAGTTAAAGTTGCTGCGTCGATTACAATTTCTGGGTCGTACTTCATGGAATAAGAAAGGGCATCCGCCAAAATCATTCTTCCTTCAGCATCCGTATTTAAAACCTCAACACTTGAGCCATTATACATTGTGATTACATCTCCAGGAGTGTATGCGTTTCCTCCCGGTCGATTATCTGTAGCTGGAATTAAAACAATGATGTGCAACTTTAATTTTTGCAAAGCTGCTAAATACAATGCTCCAGCAACTGCAGCAGCCCCAGCCATATCACATTTCATGCAATCCATAGAACCCGGAGTTGGTTTTAAACTTAAGCCACCCGTATCATATACAACACCTTTTCCAACTAAAACAATTGGTTTTTTATTAAGCGCTTTTTTGTGCTTGTATTCTGCTATTGTAAATGTTGGAGGATCAATAGAGCCTTTATTAACTGCCAATAAACCTCCCATTTTTAACGATTCTATCTGGGTTTTTTCTAATACTTGGACTTGAAAATTTGCTTCTTCACCTAATTTAACAACAGCTTCAGCTAATTGCAAGGCATTTAAATCAGAAACCGGCGTATTTACAGCATCTCTCGCCCAGAAAACTGCTTTAATGGTATCATTTAACTCGTCAATTTTTTCTTTTTCTACCTCATCAGATAAAATAATCTCTGTTAAAGTATGCTTCTTTGGTTTACTTAAGTATTTCAAAAATTGATAATTGGTCAAGGCAATACCTTCGGCAAGGAAACACGAATTTTTTGATTTTCCACTAATTGAAATTGCTTCACAATCAGCACAAATCATATCGTGAATTCGAGAGCCTATAACACGCAATTCTTCAGGTTTTTGATCGTCAAAAACAAAAAACACAAAACTATTTGAAAGCCTTAAATAATCAAATTTCTTTGTGCCAGTAATAATTCCGGTAATACTATGAGAAAATTGCGGATCGAAATCTTTGCTTTTACTTTTCTTATCGATTAAATAAATGCAACTGCTATTTTCATTATTTGTGGCTTCTTGTTTTACTAAAATCATGGTGGTGTTTTTTGTACAAAGTTAATGAAGTTAAACTTTCAATTAAGAAAAAAGTTGGGCGCTTTCTTCTTCGAGGAATTTTTCAATCAATCGAGGGATTGGAAAATCATCAATTTGTGAGGGAAATAATTTTTGCTCCCCCTGCTGAAGATTTATTTTTTTTACGCGCTGAAATACAAAAGTTGCAAATATATGCTGATGCGATAAGATGTGTTTGTACTCTTTTGAAACAAAGTCAAAGTTATGAGCTTGCAGAAAAATCGCCTTTTTTTCCTGAGAAGTAAATTCAAAAAGTGGGAATTGAAATAAGTTTTGCCAAATATCCTTCTCAGTTCTTTTTATCATGGAGATTTTTCCTTCAGCGTCTTGAGATATTTTAAAAACAAAATAACGGGGACTTATCTTCACTTTTTTATTTTTCACCGGGCGAATTTTAATTGTACCCGCAGCAAATGAAAGACAAGAAAATTGAAGGGGACAACTTTCACACATCGGATTTGCTGGTAAACAGTGAAGCGCTCCAAATTCCATGATTGCTTGATTGTAGATATTTGGAACTTCAGAAGAAATTAATTCATCCGCCAAATTTTGGAATTCTTTTTTCCCAATTTCTGAATCAATTGGAGTTTCAATATTAAAAACCCGACTTAAAACTCTGTATACATTGCCGTCAACTACAGCTTTAGATTCGTTATAGGCAAAAGATGCAATCGCAGAAGCTGTATAAATCCCAACGCCTTTTAAGAGAATCAGCGCTGCAAAGTTTTTCGGGAATTCACCTTTTAAATCAATATAAATGTATTTTGCAGTTGTGTGTAGATTTCTTGCTCTGCTGTAATACCCAAGTCCCTGCCATAAATTCAACACTTCTTGTTCATTCGCTTGCGCCAAATCTTTAATTGTTGGAAAGCGTTTTATAAAATTTAAATAATAAGAGGTGCCCTGCTCAATTCTTGTCTGTTGTAGAATTATTTCACTCAACCAAATAAAATAAGGATTGGTGGTCTCTCGCCAAGGAAGATTTCGTTTATTTTGATGGTACCACGAAATTATAGTTGCTTGAAATTCAGGCATTTGATAAATAGTTGATAAATATTTTGTGAAAATTAAAAATATATTCGTTTTGAACTATACTTTTGTGTTCTTTTAAAATATACTTGCTGAAGTAATTGCAAACATATTTTAAAACGAGATGTTTATAATTAAATAACTTTTAAATAAATTACAAATGACCAAAGCAGAAATCGTTGCAGACATTGCATTAGAAACAGGATTAGAAAAAACAGAAGCCCTTCGTGCAGTGGAGGCTTTTATGAATTCCATTAAATCATCTTTAAGTAAAGGAACAAATGTTTATTTAAGAGGTTTTGGAAGTTTTATTGTGAAAGAACGCGCAGAAAAAACAGGGCGAAATATTTCCAAAAAAACAACAATTATTATTCCAGCTCACAATATCCCTTCTTTTAAACCTTCAAAAACGTTTGTTGCTGAAGTAAAAAGCAAGGTGAAAATTAAATAATATAGCCGCGTTTATTAATTTCCAAAAAAAAGCTTAACTTTGTTCTCCTTTTTAAGGGATGAATTTTTAATTGGAATTTAAGAACACTAAAATATAGCATTATGCCAAGCGGTAAAAAAAGAAAAAGACATAAAATGGCTACGCACAAGCGTAAGAAACGACTTCGAAAAAATCGTCACAAAAAGAAGAAATAATCTTCTAATGATTTCATAATGAAGCTCAGTGTTAATAACGCTGAGCTTTCATTGTATAAACCTATAAAAATCATATTGTGAATTTAGAATTAGTCGTTGACGCTCGTAACACTGGTATTTGGCTTGCTCTTTTGCGTGATGGGAAACTCATAGAGTTACACGAAGAAAGAGGAAATACAGATTTCGCCGTTGGCGATGTTTACTTAGGTCGTATAAGAAGAGTGGTACCAAGTTTAAACGCTGCTTTCGTAGATGTTGGCCACGAAAAAGATGCTTTCCTCCATTACTTAGATTTAGGATTACAATACAACTCTTTTGCAAAATTTGTAAAGGATTCAATTCATGGAAAACAAAATGTTCCAGATTTGATGTATTTCAAAATGGACAAAGATTTGCAGAAAGATGGGAAAATGACCGAGACAGTATCCTCTTCTCAGCAAGTTTTAGTACAAGTCGCTAAAGAACCAATTTCAACTAAAGGCCCACGTTTATCTGCTGAGGTTACACTAGCAGGAAGATACCTTGTTTTAGTGCCATTTTCTGAAAAAATTTCTGTCAGTCAAAAAATCAAGGATAACGCTGAAAGAGCGCGCCTTAAAGAATTGATGGATCGTATTAAGCCAAAAAACTTTGGTGTTATCATTCGAACTGTAGCAGAACACAAGGCAACTATTGATCTTGAGAATGACTTGCAGAATTTATTAGATAAATGGAAAACTATTCACGAAAACCTTAAGGGAGGGAATGCTCCAAAAAGGATTTTAGGAGAATTAAATACCACAACATCAATTTTAAGAGATTTATTAAATGCCGATTTTACAAATATTCATGTAAACGACGAGAAGTTACTTGCAGAAATGAAGGAGTATATTTCAGCGAATGTTCCAGGGAAAGAGAAAATCCTAAAGCATTACGATGGAAAATTGGCGATTTTTGAAAAATTTGAAATCAGCAAACAAATAAAAACATTGTTTGGAAAGAAAGTTCAAATGCCAAGTGGCGCATATTTAATTATTGAGCATACTGAAGCAATGCATGTCATTGACGTGAACAGTGGAAATCGAAAAGGCGCTACAGGTCAAGAAGCAAATGCCTTAGCAACAAATTTAGAGGCAGCAGAAGAAATTGCGCGCGTACTTCAACTAAGAGATATGGGCGGAATCATTTGTGTTGATTTTATTGATATGCATGATAAAGAAAACAATAAAATTCTTTTTGAAAAAATGAAGAGTTTTATGAAATCTGATCGCGCAAAACACAACCTTATTCCTCCTTCAAAATTTGGTGTTATTGAAATTACGCGACAGCGTGTTCGCCCTGAAACAGAGATTAAAACTGCAGAAGTTTGTCCAACTTGTTCGGGAAGTGGTGAAATTACGGCGAGTATACTTTTTGCAGAAGAAATAGAAAATAACCTAAATTACTTACTTGGTGATAAAGGAATGAAAGGTATTTCCTTACTTGTTCATCCTTATTTAGCAGCTTTTTTCAAAAAAGGATTGGTTTCTAAACAAATGAAGTGGTTCTTGAAACACAAAAAGTGGATTCCAGTAAGAGGAATTACAGAACTGAATCTATTAGAATATTCTTTTGTTGACAAAAACAACGAAGAGATTACCGTTTAATGTTTCCAAAAAAGTATTCAAAAGAACAAATTATCTTAAAGTTGGAAGCGTATTGCGCATACCAAGAAAGGTCTTTGTTTGAAATTGAAACAAAGTTAGCTTCACTCGATTCAAGCCCAACTGACTTTAAAAGTATAATAGCGCATTTATCGGAATGTAATTTCTTCAATCAAGAACGTTTTGCTATTAGTTTTGCTATTGGAAAATTCCGAAATAATAAATGGGGCAAACAAAAAATAAAAGCTGGCTTATTTCAAAAAAAAATTAGTGCTAATTTAATTGCAAAAGCATTATCTTCAATTAATTTAACTGATTATAAAGCAATGGCTCAAAATTTATATGAAAAAAAATGGCTTTCGCTTAAATCAGAAAAAAATGAGTTTGAGAGAAAACAAAAAACCCTTCGATATTTACAATCAAAGGGCTTTGAATACGATGAGATTTCTAATTTATGTTAACTATTTAGCTTGAATAAAAGAATTTGCTTCTGCAATCCATACTGAAGGGCCTCCTGCGCGATAACCAGTATTTCCGAGACTTGCTAAGTTAGTTTTACCATCTATTTTATCAGGGCGAACAAAATGAATTGTAGGATATCCCTGAACTCCAAACTGTTGTTGCAATAAGTTATTTTGTTGCTGTAATTCTGAGCTCTGCTTGCTTTTATTCCTTGGGAAATCAATGTCTACTAATACAACATTATCGTTTGCCCATTCAATAAATTCTGGCATGTAAAAAACTTCTTTCTGTAATCTAATGCACCATCCACACCAATCACTTCCTGTAAAAAATAACATAAGGGGCTTTTTTTCTTTTGTGGAAATTTCTATTGCTTTTACAAGGTCTGTATGCCATGTTAATTTTTCAACTTGAGCAAAAAATGAGCTACTAATAAATAATAAAGTGCTAAAAAGTAAAGTTTTCATAGATTGTATTTTAATGTGAAATTAATAATTAAATTCTTTATTTCAAAAACCGTACAATTTTTTCTATCTTATAACTAATAAAAGGCAGAACTTTAAAATAAAAACCTGCCATTTGTGCTTTATGCAAAATGAATTACTCAAGATACGAAATTCAATTGTCCTATTTAGTAAATTCAAGTTATCTTTGATTTACTATAACGCACAAAAGATGAAAATATTTACTTTTTTATTCCTTCTTTCTTTACCAACTTTTTTATCTGCACAAACACAAACTGTGCGAGGTAAAGTCTTTGATAGTGAAACAAACTACCCTTTAATTGGTGTTAAACTGAGCATCCAAGTTAATGAAACAGATTTACTTCGTGTTTTATCCAACGCTGAAGGGGAATTTGAAATTAAAAATGTGCCAATCGGAAAATATAGTTTAGAGGCAACATATGCTTTGTATAATCCTAAATCTTCCACAATTGAAGTAGGTTCCGGACGAGAAGTTATTGTCAATGTTCCAATGGCTGAAATGATTGTCTTACAAAAAGAAGTGACTGTAACGGCAAAACGAAAAGGGGAAGTATTAAATAACATGGCGCTTCTTTCTACACAACAATTTAGTGTTTCAGAAACAAATCGTTATCCTGGTTCTAGGATGGATCCCGCTAGGATGGCTTCAAATTTTGCTGGAGTTGGAGGATCTGATGATTCCAGAAACGATATCGTTGTTCGTGGAAATTCTCCCCTTGGTGTTTTATGGCGCGTGGAAGGTGTTGATATTCCAAATCCAAATCATTTTTCAATTTCAGGAAGTTCAGGTGGGCCAGTTTCGATTATCAATAACAAAATACTTGGTAACTCAGATTTTCTCATGAGTGCTTATCCTGCTGAATACGGAAATAGTACTGCTGGAGTATTTGACTTAAAATTGAGAAATGGAAATAATAAACAGTATGAATTTACCGGTCAATTTGGCTTTCTTGGTACAGAGTTTTTGGCAGAGGGGCCAATGGGAAAAAAAGGTAAAGCTTCCTTTTTGCTAATGGGAAGATATTCTACTTTATCGCTCTTCGAGAAATTAGGTATAAAAATAGGAACGGATGCAGTTCCAGTTTATGGCGATGCTGCCTTTAAGTTTAATTGGGTTTTGAAAAATAATTCACAATTATCGTTTTTTGGAATTGGAGGGAAAAGCCAAATTGCAATAAAAATTTCTGATCAAAAAGTAGTGACCTCAGACTTATACGGAGATGGCGACAGAGACCAGTATTTTGGAACAAGCATGTATTTTTCTGGATTTAATTACAAGAAAACACTTGGTGAAAAGACATTTTTTACAGCAACGATTGCTGCTGCGATGGAAGATCAACATACTAAGCACGACTATTTAAATGGAAGAAAGATTGTTGGTGAAACAATAGAAATAGATACAATCTATAATATGTTGGCCTATACCTTTAAAATAGCAAAGATTTCTGCTTATGCTGCTATCAATCATAAAATAAATACTCGGCATACGATTAAGGCTGGAGTTAATTTTGACCTAATGCAACTCAATCAAATAGATTCTGTTTTAGTTGATTTAGATACGCCTGATGTTTATAAAGTTCGTTGGAATTACAATGGTTCGGCATTACTTGCTCAGCCATTTGTGCAATGGAAATGGCGTGTGAATGAAAATATGGATATATCGGCTGGCTTGCATGCTCAGTATTTTTCATTGAGTAATAGCATAAGTCCTGCAGAACCTCGTGTTGGCATGAAATATCGAATGAAAGGATCTCAATCAATTTCTGCAGGAGCTGGCATGCACAGTCAAATACAACCTATTTATACCTACACATTTGATAAATATGGAACAGGCAATTATTACAATAAAAACATGGATTTTACACGAAGTTTACATACGGTTTTAGGGTATGAAAAATTCTTTGATAAAGGGTTCAGTATTAAAACAGAAGCGTATTACCAACACCTTTATAATGTTCCTGTTGAAGTTAATGCTTCTTCTTTCTCTATGATTAATATGGGAAGTGGATTTTCAAGAATTTTTGCTGATTCATTGCAGAATACAGGAACAGGCTATAATTATGGGCTTGAGTTAACTGTTCAGAAATACTTTGACAAATCCTTTTTCTTCTTGTTTTCTGGAACTTTGTATGAATCAAAGTATACTGGAAGTGATGGAGTTCTTCGCAATACTTCTTTCAATGGGAATTATGTTGCTAATTTCTTAGTAGGCAAAGAATTTAAACTAAGTAAAAATCAAGTTTTTGGTATCGGTGGAAAATGTACAGTTGCTGGTGGAAAACGATATGGCTTCGTAGATGTGAATAAAACCAATGCTGATAAAGAATTAATTTTTAAGGACTCTTTGTTTAATAATTTAAAGTTTAAAGACTATTTTCGGGTAGATTTGAAAATAAGTTGGAGAATGAACACCAAGAAAATGACACATGAAATTGGCTTAGACCTTGTAAACATATTAAACACAAAGAATTTATTGAGCTTAGCCTATGCGCCACTCAAAAATCCCAACAATCCTATTGATAATCAATGTTCATCAGATACTTCTGATGAACCAACTGCAGAAAGATTCCAGTTGGGTTTTTTGCCAATTTTTTATTATAAGATAGATTTCAAAGCAAAGAAAAAAGAATAGTGAAAATTACAGATCTTGGTATTTTAATAGCAAAAAAAAACTATTCTGAAAGCAGTTTAATTCTTACCTTTTATACTGAGCTCAATGGACTGTCAAGCTTTATCTTCAAGGGAGCACGGAAAAAGAAACTAGCTATTTTTCATCTAGGCATTTATGAGCTTACTTTTTTTAAGCGAGTTGAGAGTGAGTTGGGGATTATTAACGCAATGGATTTAGCATTTCCGCTTTCTGAAATTTATTCTAATCCACAAAAAACTATTCTGTGTTTTTTTATAGCTGATGTTTTAAAACAAACCTTAAAAGTTGAGGGTGGAGATACATTAATCTTTAAATTTCTTCGAGAAAAGATTTGCTTGTTGGAAGTCAAAACAGATTTATATACATTTCCTTTGGAATTTTTAACAGGCTTAATTGTTAATCTAGGTTATCTACCGCACTTTGAAGAAGCTAATGCCTCTTATTTTGACTTGCAAAAAGGCGTTTTTACAGCTATAGAATCTCCTTATTCCTATTTTGTAGATGAGCAAACAGCCAAACAATTAAAAACATATTTTGCAGGGAACTACGAACAGTCTTTTGAGAAAGAAACGACGAAAAAATCACTAGAGCTATTGATTGACTATTACCAAATTCATATTCCAAATTTCCGAATAGATGTTTCCTTAGGAATAATAAAAGACACCTTGTATTCTTATGCTTAAGAATTTTTATTTCTCTTTTATTATTATTTTGTAATTTTGATTCTTAATATCACTAAACAAATAAAGATGACTAAAAAACTACTTTTTATCTTAGCAATAACATTTGCTTTTTCAGCTAAAGCTCAAAACATCCCTAATGCGGGTTTTGAAAGCTGGACGGCTGGTTTTGGATTCGATGACCCAAATTCATGGGGAACATTAAATGCACTATCTCTTTTAGGTATACCTATTTCAGTAACTAAATCAACACAGCGTCATGGAGGTTCTTTTTCTGCAAAAGTGGAAACTATGTCAACTATCGATAGTATTGGGCAAGAAACACCAAGTCCAGGATTTATGGCTATAGGTTTGGTGGATATTTTCAATAACCAATTTGTTATAGGTACTCCATTTACTGCAAAACCTGATTCTTTAATTGGCTGGGTAAAATGTAACTCTGTTAACGGAGATACTTCAGGTATCGCCTTACAACTAACAAAATGGGACGCAACAAGTTTGACGCAAGAAATGATTGGATTTGGAGGATACATCACAACATCTTCGAGTTCTACTTTTTATCGGTTTTCAGTGCCTATAGAATATGAAAGTGAAAACACTCCAGATAGCATATCTGTTTTTGTTTTAAGTAGTTTAGGAAATGGGCAGATAGGTTCTGCTATTTGGGTAGATGATTTGTCTTTGATTTACAACACATCTTCTTCTGTAGGGGAGTTAAATGGTCCTTCTTTTGAAGTCTTTCCTAATCCTGTAAATGACGAACTTTCCATATCTTCAATACCAGTTGATAAAATGGAAGTCTATTCTGCAACAGGAATTCTAATTGATCATATTCTAATAGATTCAGGATTAATTTATACCTATGACACAAAAAAATTAGCAAATGGGCTCTATCTTGTTAAAAACAGTAAGGGCGAATTAAAAAGGTTTATTGTTCAACATTAAGAAATAAATAAAAATCTGACAAAAGGGGATGTTTAGCATCCCTTTTTTTATTTTCCCGATTTTTTTGCTTATATTCAAGTAATGAATTTAAAAATACAAGAAAGTTTCCTTGACCCTGCGGTTTTTACTGAGCGATTTATCAATCAAACAAATCGCAGTATTTTTTTAACAGGAAAAGCAGGAACAGGTAAAACAACTTTACTTCACAAAATTGTTTCTTCAACCCATAAAAATACAGTAATTGTAGCACCAACTGGAATTGCCGCTCTAAATGCTGGAGGAGTGACTATTCATTCTTTTTTTCAGTTGCCGTTTGGAGCATTTATTCCAGATTTTAAAACACCAAAAATAGGAATTGCTATAAAGTCAGAAAATAAGACAACATTAAAAAGACATTTTTCAATGAATCGCCGTAGAATTTCTCTTATACGTTCATTAGAATTGTTGATTATTGATGAAGTGAGTATGCTTCGAGCAGATTTATTAGATGCAATCGATTGGACTTTGAGGACAGTTCGTAGAATAAATTTACCCTTTGGCGGCGTGCAAGTCCTCTTTATAGGAGATCTTCATCAGTTGCCTCCAGTTGTTAAAAATGATGAGTGGGACTTACTGAAATTATATTACAAAGGAATTCATTTTTTTAACGCTGTTGTTTTTGCTGAAGAGCAACCAATATATATTGAACTCGAGAAAATTTATCGGCAAGTTGATAGTGTTTTTATTGAACTTTTAAATCACCTAAGAAATAATGCTATCTCAGAAGAAGATTTAACCTTAATTAATAAAAACGTAAAACACAATTTACGAATTGAAGATCGCAAAGGCTATATAACTCTGACAACACACAATAACAAAGCAGATGAAATGAACCTTCGTGAACTTGAGTTTTTGAAAGAAAAATCATATTCTTATCAAGCAGAAATCACAGGAGATTTTCCAGCTCATCTTCTTCCATTGGACTCGCGACTAGAATTAAAAATTGGGGCTCAAATTATGTTTATTAAAAATGATGTTTCCTTTGACAAGCAATTTTATAATGGCAAAATGGGTTTTGTTGATTCACTTTCAAAAGATGAAATAATTGTGAACTTCCCTGAAGAGAAAAAGAAAATTGTACTAGAAAAATTTGAATGGACAAATATTAAATATTCCTTAGACGAGAAAACACAGGAGATAAAAGAAGAAGTCTTGGGAACTTTTGTCCACTATCCGATAAAATTAGCGTGGGCAATTACCATACACAAAAGTCAAGGCTTAACATTTGAAAAAGCAATCTTAGATGTGGCAGATGCATTTGCGCCAGGACAGGCTTATGTTGCTTTTTCTCGCTTAAGATCGCTAGAAGGACTGATTCTATTAAATCCATTAAAGCTAAATGGAATTCCAAACGACCAGCAAATGATGGCCTATTCTAACTCCAAATTTAAATTAAGTGATTTAGATGTTGCACTCCAAAAAGAAACGTTTGTGTTTTTAAAAAATAAAATTTTAGAAGCATTTGATTGGTACGACACATTTGCTTTATGGACATCCTACTCAGGTTCAATTTCAATTTTATCAGCAAAATCAGAGAAATTTAAACAAACTTCTTGGGTTAAGCGAATTACCGATGAACTTGCAAAAACAAATGAGCCAGCTACAAAATTTAGGAAACAAATTTCTGCATTGTTTCAAGTTGAAAAAACAGATTTAGTATTTATAAATTCAAGGATTAACGCAGCATATTCTTATTTCTTTGATATCTTAGACCCTTTAGTTTTAGAAAGCTTTCGCAAATTACTGGAACTTAATCAAGTTAAAAAGACAAAGCAAGTAGTTGAAGAATTAGAGCCATTATGCGAAGAATTACTGCAAATAGTTTTAACTCTAAAGCGCCTGCGTTTGTTTTTTGAAGCAATAACTAATGGAAAAGAAATCACAAAAGAAATTTATAGGGTTTCAGAAATAGAGAACTACAAAGTATCAAAATTAGCAGTAATACAAAATGATTTTAGGCAAAACAAAGTTACTACATTACTAGAATTTGATGATGGCATTGGATTTATTCCACTAAAAATAAAGAATAAAGCGCCTAAAGAGCAAAAAAAATCAACCTATGACCAAACGCTAGAATTAGTACACCTTGGGAAAGACGTTCATGAAATTGCCAAAGAAAGACAGCTTTCAGTATCTACAATTAATGGGCATTTCGCGCAGTTAATACGAGTAGAGAAAATTGAACTAAGAGATGTGATGGAACAAAAAAGAATTACAGAAATAAAAAATCTTCTAGAAGGGAAAGAATTTTTCTCGCTATCAAAAATACGCGAAGAACTTAATAACCAAGTATCTTGGGACGAGCTTAGGCTTTATCAAGCATCTACAATAATCTAATTCAAAGAAGGAAATTTATAACCTACTTTGTGTACTGAATTACCGCATTTCCAAGAACAGTTGAAATTGAAAATGCATTTTCACCAAATTGTGTTATTTGTAATTTCTCTGAACCTTTTAAGTCCTGATTAGCTATAAATTGACCTGAAGTATTTAATAAATATAACTTATTCTCTATTGCATCTAGAATACCAATTAAAATTATTCCATTTTTGCCTGACTTCACAGAACAACTGCTTATTTCTGACAGATTCATTATTTTCTTCCACTTAACAACCCCATTATAATCTATCGCCCTTATTTCATTAGTGTTTTTTATCAAAAGAACAGGGTTATTATTTTCAAAATAATGACCTATAATGCTAGAATTTGATTTTATCTTCGATATTTTACTTTGTGCGTTTGAATTAATTATTTGAAGTGAATTATTTATTATTCCCGCAAAAAATAATGAATAATTATCGGTAAATAACTGAAAACTTGAATCACAAGATATTTTTTTTGTTACTGAGCGACTTTGAGGATTCAAAAAGTAAATCATGTTTTGGGTTAATATTCCAATTTGATTTTTTTTATCTTTTTGATACTGTCCTGTCTGTTTTATTAATCCATTTGTTGAAAATTGCTTGATTACAGAACCTTTTTCGTTTAATATCGAAAAGTTATTTGGTCCATTAACTGTAAAGAATTCTTCTTTAGAACTAAATTTTAGTGGAGCTATGCCATTAGTTGCAATTAGACGATAAATAATCCGCCCGTTTTTATCAATGACTTGGCATTCTCCATTAAGTAAAAGAGAAGAGTAGTTTTTATCTGATTTGAAATCCTTTAAAATTACATTATTATTGAGTAATTGTTTTTCCCATTTTCTAAGTCCATTTATATAGCCGATTAATTTATTGCTTTCAGTTAAAGCAATTACATTTCCTCTTTCATCTAAGGCTATAAAATCCTTAATCCTTTCGCCAATATTCATTGTAAAATAATCTTTGTCATTTTCTTGCTCCTCGACATTGATTTTATTTGATGCGATATATTCTGTTTCAATTTTTATTGATCGAAAAATATTGATTGCTTTATGTTCCTTATTACTTACAATGCGAGATGCTACTTTAACAGGAAGTTCGCTATAAACAAAGTCCATTTTTTTTTCATCTTGTGAAAGTGAATTGCCTAAATTTATCTCTGTTACAATCTCGTCTAAATAACTTTTATCAGATGAAATTACAGCAAAATTATTAAATTCCTCTATAAAAAATCCTGTGGCAATATCTTGCTTAAAATAGCTGCTAAAAGGAATATTTTTAAAATTAGAAGAACTTTCATTTCTTTCTTCAATATTTAATTTTTCATTTAAATTTTGAATAGGATTTTGCCCTTCTTTAAAATAAAAGATAACCGCATTTTGATTTTTATTTCTTATAAATACAAGCCCTTTATCTAGCCATTTATTGAAATCACTATTTTTAAATTCTTTATCTATTTCCTTTAAATAAGAAATACTAAAAAAGGTATAAGACGAAAAAAAATTTGGCAAAATTCCTGCAAATAATTTTGCGTCATCAAAAGCACTAATTTTAGTTTGATTGTATTTAGTTTTCGTGTATTTATAAGTGCCTTTTTCCTTATTGTAAAAATCTGAAGTTTGGATATTTTTTTTACTCAAATAGACTACTGAATAAGATGCTTTATTGTCTACTTCAAACTTTAGGTTTTTATAGAAATATAAATCTCCTTGAAATAAAAGGAGTTGATTTTTTAGAAAGCGACCCTTATACTTCCCAAAAGTGAAATTCATTTTTCCTTGAAATTTTAATGGAAACAAGCCCTTACCTAAAATTGCTATAACCTCATTTTTAGTCCAGTTATCTTTGCGCTCAATTAATAAAATAGGCCTCTTTGTACTTAAAAAAATTGAGCTTTCATAAGTTATTGCACTAAGAATTGAATTATAAAGAGTGAAGCTTGCACTTAAAACCTGCAGGTTATTTTCTTTCCAATTTATCTCCCTCGGATTGTGAGATACAACTATGAATTCATCTTCAAAAGAGAAACAATCACGCAGATTTAAGGAAGTGTCAATGCGAATTAAATCATATGATACATAAGAAATCCAAGCAGTTAAGCCAAGGCAAACAATTATTAGAAAAATACGATTGCGCATTTATTGTTTTTCACAAAACTATGGATTACATCAGGTATTTATCCTTGTGTTTTATTAATAAATCAACACTCTCTTGTTCAATTGAATAAATTTAATTGGCTATTGACTGCAAACAAACGAAAAGTTTTTCGGTGATGTATTGAAATACCAAAATTCTGAAGTGCTTTACGATGCTTTAATGTAGGATATCCTTTATTTGTTTCCCAATCATAGCCTGGGTTTTTTTGGTGCAGACAGTTCATCAAATAATCTCGGTGTGTCTTTGCTAAAATAGAAGCTGCTGCAATTGACTGGAATTTAGCATCTCCTTTCACGATGGTTTCATGAGGAATAGAAAGATAAGGGTGAAAACGATTTCCATCAATTAGTAAAAAATCAGGGCTTATTTTTAATTGACTAATTGCTTTATGCATTGCTAAGATACTTGCATTTAAGATATTTATTTTATCAATTTCTGATACCTCAACAACCCCTATTCCAAAAGAAAGAGCTTTATTAATTATTTCATCTTTTAGAACTAATCGTTGTTTTTCATTAAGTTTTTTTGAATCATTTAAGCCTAATATTACCTTTTTTGGATCTAAAATAACTGCAGCAGCAACAACTGGTCCAGCCAAGCAACCTCTTCCGGCTTCATCGCAGCCGGCTTCTAATCGATTTTTTTGTAAGGAAAGGTATAATTCTTGCATTTATATAATAGTGATGATTAATTTTGTATTTTAGCTTTAAATATTAACCTGATGAATATGAAAACTTTATTAACTTCCCTCTGTATTCTTTTATTTAGCGCGACATTAACAGCACAAACTGTAAATTCAGCATCTTGTAAATCTAAGGTAAATTTACTTTCTGGAAAAGAAAGTGGTAAAATTCAAATTACACTTCCTGAATCGGTAGTTAAAGAAAATGTAGAGGATTATGGTAAATATTATTTGAAAATGTTTACAGTTAACTTTGATGAAAAGACGCGCCTCGCTACTTTTAACATGGTTACTAATGATGAAAATTCTCGACGCGTAATTCTTCGCTTTTTGAGTGCTAATCAGATACAATCTGTTGTAGTAGAAAATAAAGTCTTTACACTTGGTGATTTCTACGATAATTTTCTGAAGTAAATTTTTATCTATCTTATTAAATTGACTTGACCAGTCACAGATACTCGTTTATCAATTTCTTTAATTTTATAGCTTATTTTGTAGGTGTAAATCCCTGCATGAACTCCTTTTAATTTAGTTCCATAGGCTCCATCCCATCTAGCTGTAGCATTATAACTCAACCATATTAATTCTCCCCAGCGATTGTATATTTCAAGTTCAAAATTATAGGGGTCAAAGCCTTGAGTAAATATTGGACCCCAAGTTTGATTATGCTCATCTTGGTCTGGGGTAAATGAATTTGGAATATAGAAAATTATTTCTTCATCTATAACAACATCCATGGTTACAGGAACAGCACACATACTTATATTTGGAGTAAATGTATAATTAAATTGACCTATCAAACTTGTTTGAATTACATTTGGTGACCAAGTGCCTGTTATAGGAGGTGAATCATTTGAAATTATTGGTAAGGGTGCAGGAATAGCAGCTTGAGTATATGGGCCTAATTGGTCAAATGATGGAATAATTGGATTAAGAACAGAAATAGATAATGAACCTAAATCTGTACATTGACTGATATTTGGGGTAAATAAATACACTGAACTTCCTACAATACTTGATGATATTAGTGGAGGATTCCAAGAGCCAGTAATTCCCTCAATAGAAGTTTGAGGTAAAGTAATTTGTGAAACATCTTCATTGATACAAAAGGGGCCAAACGCAAGAAAAGATGGTATGTTTAAAGGGGTGATTTCTATATCTATTGTAGTTGCACTTGCGCATTGATTTTGAGCAGGTGTGAATGTTAATGTTTGAATGCCAATAATTGATGTGTTTATAGTTGCGGGGGTCCAGGTACCAGATATTCCTGGAATATTGGTTGAATTTAAAGGTAAAGAAACTGCAGAAGAATTTTGACAAAAAGGACCAAGTGTATTAAAACTGGGGGCAATGGAATTGGTAACTGTTATAGTTCCAGAAGTAGTTACTGTCTGACAATTATTGCCGGATGTAGTTACTGTATATGGATAAATTCCTGTAATTGTAGGTGTTCCACTAATAGTTAAAATTGAGCCCGTGGTTTGTGACGTCAAACCAGATGGAAGTCCCGTAATACTGGCTCCTGATGCACCTCCTCCATATGTAAATAAAAGTGATTGAATTGGCATATTTACGCAATTCTCCAAATCCAATCCTTGAGAAATAGTGTGGGCAGGATTTACTACAACTGTCATCGTCATTATACTAGCGCATTCTGAAGGATTTGGGGTAAATGTATATGTTGTCGTTACTGTATTATTAATATTTGGACTCCATGTGCCACTTATATTATTTGTTGAAATAGTGGGAAGATTAATTGGCTCACCACTACAAATCGGTGCAATTTGATTAAAAGTTGGTGTAATAGCAGCGCTTACATTTATAGTTGTAAATGCCACATCAGAACATCCAGCTATGTTAGATGCATTTAATATTGCTGTATAAATGCCAGCATTTGAATAAGTTATAGTATGAGGCCCTACTCCAACTGCACTTGTAGGAAAACCGCCATTGTTAAAATTCCAATTATATCCATTAGCACTAATATTGGTAGAATTTAATGCATCAAAAGTCACAGATTGACCAGTACAGATTAGAGTTGAGCTACTTGTTATAATTGGGTTTGGACCTAAAAAAGTTCCTGAAGTTGTTCCTGTTCCAAAACTAAGTGTAAAACCTGCAGATGTGCTGAAATTATTTACTAAAATCGCGTAACTTGTTCCTACTGTCATGTTTACAAACTGACAATAAGAATTATTTCCAGGATTAAAACCAGGCATTTCAGAAATATCTGTATCTGTTAGATTTAAACCAACTGCTCCATTTGGATTTAAAAAAGCTGAAGCATTACATCTAACAACTGTTCGTGTTCCACAGGGATTAGTTCCAGAAAGTTGAAAAACCATAAAGTCAATGTCATCATTTTGGTTAACAGGTATAATATCGAAAGTTAAAGGACCAGGAGTTGCACATGTAAAAGTAAACCAAGATGAATTTCCCTCATCATCTCCAGGAACCTCCATACAAGAAGATGCCTCAGGTTCATCAGTGTTAAGACCACCACCACTTAAAATACCAACACTAACTGGATTATTGCTACATAAATAAGATGCGCCATTGCAGTCTGCGCCAGGATTTGATATGGGAGTATAATTATTCACACACAATTCAAATGTTCCTTCATTGTTTGTGAGTGTACTAATCCTAATATAATAAACTGTACCAGGCATTAAGGCGGATTGGTAAAGTTGGGTAACACCTATACCAGCTACTCCATTTGCACAGCCAAGTTGATTGATTGTTGTAGCACAATTGCCTGAATAAATAGCTATTCTTGGTCTATTCATAGTGCCGCCAGCTCCAATTCCCGAGGCGGAAATTAATATATCCGTTCCAATTGCAGTAAAGGAAAACCAGACATCCTCCGAAGCAACACCCGTAATGCAAGTTGCTTGTGGAAATACACTCGCTGTTGAGTTAACATTAGAATAAAATGCATTTCCGGAGCAAAAATTACTAACGTTTGTTAATTGACTTGCTGAGGCACAATCATCTGCTTGGGAAAACACAAAGGTCGAGCCCAAAAAAGACAAAATAGAAATTGTATAAATAACACATTTAAACATTTAAATAGTTATTAAAGAAAAGAATATATTTAAAAATTTTATGAAAAGATACTAATTTTGAATTGTAATTTAACCAATTACAAGCAAAAAATAATAGTGCTTATATTTTTAAAGGCGTAGAATCGAAGGATTTAGCTATTAAAAAAATTTATAGGCGAATTCGCAATTCATTTAATTTACGATTATCAACAATATCTGCTTTGTTTCTTAAAGCGCCTAAGGCTTGACCTTGAACAGAGCCTTTAAGTGCAGTATACATTTGCTCTCGCTCAATTTGATAATTAGCTGCAGTTGGGGCTTTAGTTGTCTTATCTATTTGAATAACATAAACCCCTGTTTTTCCTTTCAAAGGCAAAGTTCTTTTTTTATCCTTTATCACTGAAGCAAATAATGCCCCAATTATTTCTGGTTCATATCCACCTCCAGTAATTTGAGGATTTGAGAATGAAATCTCAGCATTCATAATTGTTGTATTGGAAGCTTTTGCAAGTGCTAACATTGTTTTATATTTAAGCATTTGCGTTATTAATTTTTTCGATTTCTTTTCAATTAAAAGATCTTCCTTCATTTTTGCTTTTATGTGCTCATATTTAGGCTCTCCTTTTTCTTTAATTGAAGAAATCATAGCAATGACGTATTTATCTTTATCTTTTATAGGATAAGATGTTAAATTACCAACTGACGCCTCCTCTGCATAAGCTAATTCAAGAATTTTATTCGACGCTGCAGCTGTAGTGAAGCCAGTTACTTTTGGACTATTATCTTCTATAACAATGGCGCGGGGGAAATATTTTGACCTTGCCACAATTGTATCAAAAAGGGCACTTTTTTCAATTGGGTCTTCTACTTTTGAAATTGACCTATCTAACTTATATAAAATATTAGTGATTTCACTTTCCTTTTTTTCAATGGTCTCAATAGAAGCTTTGAAGGTTTTTGAAACCGATACAAGTAGTGGGAATTTAGTGGCGTCTCTTTCAAGGACTTCGATAATATGAAATCCAAAATCTGTTTTTACAATTCCTATTTTACCGATAGCTTGTGTTGCACAAAAAGAACCAAATTCCTTTACCATTTCTGCTTCTAGAAAATTTTCATAAAGACCACCAGTTGTTTTTGATCCTGGATCTTCTGTATATTTTGTTACCAACTCAGTAAAATTGTTAGTGTTTATCAATTTTAACAAGCTATCTGCAGTCTTTCTTTTAGCAGCTATAACTTTTTCATCTTTTGAACTATTAGTGGCAATCAATAAGTGACGAGCCTTTAAACGAGTTGGAGTAAAACCAAGCACTTTTGAGATTATAACATTTTCTTGCATTGTGTAAGGGCCAACAATTTGACCAATACTTGAAGACTTAAAAATAGAATCTAGGCTAGCTGGATAGGTTTGAAATTTATTTGCTTTTTCATTTCCTTCTGGCACTGCTGTTGAACGCTTATCTGAAAAGTAAATATTACGATCACTATTCTTTGCGACAAAAATAGAATCATTGGCAGATTGTAAAAACAAAGCCTTTAATGTGTTCAAATTTTTATTAAACATTAAACTATCTTTTCTTGAAGGAGCAACAGAGACGTCAAATAATTTCACTTCTCTTGAAGATGAACGATTTGCATACTTTTTATCTGATTTATGTTCTTCGTAATAGTTTTTTAATTCACTTTCAGAAATCTTTACAGAAATGTCTTTAATTTCATCATAGCGTCTAGCAACAAAGGAAATATTTTTTGTTTCCTTCTGAGCTAAATACTCTGCTTCTGCCTCCAATTTTGTTACATATGCCCCTTGATCTAATAATGCAAGGTATTTTTCTTGCTTGCGACGATCTGTATAGTATTGCTTTGTGCCCTTCCATTGTTGAACAGCTTGAGGTTCTTTACTTGCTTTTAATTTGTCTATTGTTAATTTTAATTTTTGTCGTCCCTCAACAGTAGATTTTTCTGAAACAAGTCCAGTCAAAGAATCAGTAAAAAACTGAGCTGATAAATCTTCTAAAATAGGGAAGCCATCAGTTGCCATTAAATAAGCATTAAACTCTCTATCACTTACTGAAACTTCAAGAGCATCGTATTCTCTTCTTAGTATTGTCGAATCAACTAAAAAATTCCAAGCTTTATCTTGTGATTTTTCAATATCCTCTTCAGTGTATTCTTTCTGTTCCTTTTGAGCTTGACCTCTGTCTTGATCTTGAACTTTTCCGTTAGTTTCATTGTATTTATTTGGATCTATTTTTTCTCCATAAACTGTTCCAATTCCATATTCTCCTTCACTTGAGCCAAAGAAACTTTGATAATCACCAAGAATAAATGATAATAATGCAATACCAATAATACCAACGAGTAATCCTGACTTTGAACGGATTTTACCTATAATCGCCATAATTTAATTTTTTAGAGTTTGCGAAGATAGAAAAAAAACGTCAGTAAAAGTAGTAAAAGCAAGAAAAAATAGCACTTTTTATCCCCCTCCTTTTCTTTCTGGAATTGGAGTGGTTGGTTTAGCATCTTTTTTCTCCTCAACTGCTGGTTTAGGGATTGTGTAAATAATGCTAATTGTTTTAGAGTCGGTACCACAATTTCTTACTGCACTTACGATTAATTTGTTTTCTCCTAATTGCAAATTTATATTGCTTGTTAATTGACCATTAGAAAAAGTAAAGTTTTGAGGAGAGCCATTTAGAGTTAAAGTAATTCCAGCTTTTAAAGGCATATTCACAATATTTGCTGACAATGAATAGGCAGCGGCAGAAACTGTAAAATTTCTACCATTAATTGTTACTATAGGAGCAATGCAATCATCTAGACTTATAATAATTGTTTTAGAGTCGGTGCCACAATTTCTTACTGCACTTACGATTAATTTGTTTTCTCCTACTTGCAAATTTAAATTGCTTGTTAATTGACCATTAGAAAAAGTAAAGTTTTGAGGAGATCCGTTTAGAGTTAAAGTAATTCCCTCCCTTGAAGGCATATTCAAAATACTTGCTGATAATGAATAGGCAGCGGCGGAAACTGTAGAATTTCTGCCATTAATTGTTACTATAGGGGAAATACAATCATTTAGATTAATAATAATTGTTTTAGAGTCACTGCCACAATTTCTTACTGCACTTACGATTAAATTATTTGCTCCTACTTGCAAATTTAAATTGCTTGTTAATTGACCATTAGAAAAAGTAAAGTTTTGAGGAGAGCCGTTTAGAGTTAAAGTAATCCCCTCTCTTGAAGGCATATTCACAATACTTGCTGACAAAGAATAGGCAGCGGCGGAAACTGTAGAATTTCTACCATTAATTGTTATTACAGGAGCAATACAATCATTTAAATCTATACTAATTGTTTCATTATCAGATCCACAATTATTAGTAGCTGAGATAATTATCGTATTCGTTCCTGAAGAAAGTTGTAAGCTAATATCTGCCGTTTTAGTCGTTGAATTATATGTAGTGGTGGAAACTTGTCTTCCATTAAGTGTAACTGTAATATTTTCCTTTGATGTGATATTATCAATTATAGCTTTTAGGCGCAAGGCAGACAGAGAAACTACTGTATTTGTTATAGGATTAGTTGAGGTTATCTTAGGTTTTATGCAGTTCTCATAGGTTACAGTGGTACTTGAAGAAGTGCTGCCACAATTATTGGTTAAGGAAACTGTAAATGTATTTAGGCCTAGCTGAAGCGTTACATTTGATTGTAGAATACGAGTTGTTGGATTATAACTAATGTTATTTAATAAAACTCCATTCTGATAAACTAATATCCCTTGAGTGGATTGTAATCCATTAATTGTAGCACTGAAGGTAAAAGACGGATAAATAACAGTTGTCCTTTCAGAGATTGGATTTATAAAAGATAAACTAGGGTCTATACAATCCTTATATTGAATGGTAATTGTTTTTTGCTCCGATCCGCATTCATTAGTTGCAGTAAGTGTAAATATATTTATCCCTGGATTAAGTATGACATTTGCACTTAATTGATTCGAATAGCTATCGTAGCTATAGGGAACCATAATGTTTGACGAGTTTAAGAGCGATATATTTGACATCCCCGCAACGTTCGTTACTGAAGCATTAATTGTAAATTGTGGTGAAGTGCTAATACTGTTGTCCCTAGATGAATTACTGAATTTAATAATTGGTTTTGGACAGGAAACTGTTTGATTTGGCAAGGGATTTTCCCTTGGAGTTTTATTAACTCTAAATTGAATATACAATGAAGTATAATGATAAAGATCATTTTTAGACCTTGGATTTAAACTACTTACTCCATCAAAAACATCTTTTTGTGTGAAGGTGGTTTTGTGTTCTATACCAATTGTAGTTGCTTTTCCAATTTGGTATCCTAAACCAAAACCTAAACTTGGCATTACATTCACCTCATATTTTTTTGCGTCGTAGTCATCTAAAACAGATTCATAGGTATCGTCAAGTTCATTTAAATCAGCAGGATATTGATAATTTGATAGACTGTCAATTTGTAATAAGTTTCCATACGTTCGGTTGAATGTTAGGCCGATTCCGCCAAAGACATAAGGGTCTATGCCTGTTTTTTCTGTTAGACCATTCAAGTGGACGACTAATTCTAAGGCTAAACGGCGGGTTATAGATTTAAAGTTGTGAATAATTCCTTGGGGTTTGTAATACGAAAGCGCAGTACCAGAATAGTCTGCTAAACTTGAAATGCTTGTATCCTGGCCATACCAATTACCAGATAAGTACCTTGCACGTATATCAAAGCTCACTATTTTACCGTAATTGTAATTATATGATTTGCCTAATGTTAATCCCCATCCGGCTCCAAGTTTGTACTTAACATCTGTTGTGTTCCATGTTCCACCTAAATTGACACCCATGAATAATTTTGAAGTATTATCATAATCTATCTTTTGGGCGGAAATAATTATACAAAAAGAAAAAGTAAATAGTGTTAATAAAATTTCTTTCATAGCATGATGTTTATGGTAAATTTAAAGCAATTAGAAAATAATCTAGTTGTTTAACAAAAAATATAACAAACGATTAATAAAACTTATAATCTTTAAAACGAACAATATACATGAGATTTGAAGCTACTTCTCTTTGGATAAAAGACCCTAAAAGTTGGGTTTTGTTATCGTAAATAATCTGTAAATCTTTTATGAAAATACCGTTTCGCTTCGTGTGTTTTTCGATAAG
The DNA here is from genome assembly GCA_044358215.1 of Crocinitomicaceae bacterium. GTDB lineage: Bacteria > Bacteroidota > Bacteroidia > Flavobacteriales_D > Crocinitomicaceae > UBA952. The sequence goes on along the minus strand of JBIKOE010000016.1, from coordinate 8,915 downwards.
ATTGCCCAAGGCATCGTATTTAAAAAAAGTCTCTTCAATCGGATTAGGTGCATTATTTTCATAAATTGCAATACCTGAAAGCAATCCTTTTTCATTGTAAAAATATTTTTTGCTTTTTAAAAGTTCTATCATTTTAAAGTTTTCTATACTTTCTAACAAATAACCATCTACATTTCGTATTTCCCATTCTTCTTTGTAGGGTAAATTGTAGTTATTAGAAACAATTGTTTTAGAGCCAAGAGAACTCTGTTCATAGCTTTTATATTCTTGGTTCATTAAAAAACTTTGCTTAAGATTTCCAAACTTGTCAAGAACATCTCTTTTTTGAGTTATTTTAACTACTCGACCAATAGAATCAAAGTCAAAATAATAGGCGGAAACTCCTCCAAATTCTGTTTTACGCTGCATAACAAGTCGATTGAGCGAATCGTAAAAATAAAACTGTACAGTAGTATCTTTTTTTAGAGCATCAGTTTTAGTCTCCAAAATAGATTCAAGACGACCTAAAGAATCAAATTTATAGTTAAAGACATCATTTGTTGCTCGAATTATATCTCCATCTTTTTTACGTGAAAAAGTTCCCTCAATTGATTTTATTCTGTTTGCATAGATTATCTTTTGATCAAAATAGGGCGCGTCCGTGAAAGCATTGCCAGTAATATTATTAATCATCTGGCCCCAAGAGCTAAAACTCAAAATTATTACAAAGAAAAAGGGAATAGTAATTTTTCTCAAAAACTGATGTTATAAATTAGATAAGATTGTTTTCCAACTTGCCTTCTTTTCAATCATTGAACCAATCTCAGAAACTGAAATCCTTTGTTGAAGCATTGTATCTCTATCGCGAACAGTTACCATATTATCTTCCAATGTTTGATGATCTATTGTAATTGAAAAAGGTGTTCCTATAGCATCTTGACGACGGTATCTCTTTCCAATTGAATCTTTTTCATCGTATTGCAAATTGAAATCGAATTGTAAGTCCTTCATAATTTCTCTTGCTTTTTCAGGAAGTCCATCTTTTTTAATTAATGGAAGTATGGCTGCTTTATACGGCGCCAGAACAGCCGGTATTTTTAGAACAACTCGCTCAGATCCATCTTCAAGAATTTCATTTGTGTATGCTGAACTCAAAACGGCTAAAAACATACGATCCAATCCTACTGAGGTTTCAATGACAAAAGGAACATAACTTTCATTCATTTCAGGATCAAAAAACTGAAGTTTTTTTCCAGAATGCAACTCGTGTTGTTTTAAATCAAAGTCTGTTCTAGAATGAATCCCCTCTAATTCTTTAAATCCCATCGGAAAATTATATTCGATATCCGATGCGGCATTTGCGTAGTGTGCTAACTTTAGGTGGTCATGAAAACGGTAAAGATTATCACCAAGACCAAGATTTTTGTGCCATTTTATTCGTAGATCCTTCCAGAATGCATACCATTTCATTTCTTCTCCAGGTCGCACAAAAAATTGCATTTCCATTTGCTCAAACTCACGCATTCTAAAAATAAATTGTCGTGCAATGATTTCATTTCTAAAAGCTTTCCCTATTTGTGCAATTCCAAACGGGATTTTCATCCTCCCTGATTTTTGAACATTTAAGAAATTAACAAAAATACCTTGAGCTGTTTCAGGACGCAAATAAATGGTAGAAGCATCTCCAGCAACTGAACCCATTTCAGTAGAGAACATCAAATTGAATTGCTTAACATCCGTCCAATTTTTAGAGCCCGAAACGGGGCAAACAATCTCCAATTCAACTATTAAATCTCGGACAGCCTCAAGATCATTATTTTCCAATGCAGCCTTCATCTTTACTTCGATTCCATCAATTTTTTCTTGATTTCTAAGAACATTTGGATTGGTTTTTCTAAACTGCTCTTGGTCAAAGTCATCGCCAAATCGTGCTATTCCTTTTGCGATTTCCTTATCGATTTTTTGTCGGATTTTCTCAATATGCTCCTCGAGTAAAACATCTGCACGGTAGCGTTTTTTTGAATCTTTATTGTCAATCAAGGGATCATTAAATGCATCAACATGACCAGAAGCTTTCCAAATAGTAGGGTGCATAAAAATTGCTGCATCAAGCCCAACAATATTTTCATGCATTTGCACCATTGCTTTCCACCAATATGTTTTTATATTGTTTTTTAATTCTGCACCGAGTTGACCATAATCATATGTTGCTGCTAGACCATCGTAAATCTCTGATGAGGGAAATACAAATCCATATTCTTTGGAATGAGAAATAATATCTTTAAGCCTATCTTGATTTTGTTCCATGTTACAAAGATAAATTAGATTGATGAAGCACAAGCGCATTTTTGAAAAACTATTTCAACAATGAAGTATGAATAGCACGATAGAAATTCTTATTTTTGGATTATGAGATTATTTCTTAACTCAACTCAATTCATAGATACCGACAAGCCATTGGATTTATCGATGGGTTTAACTGCAAGCTCTAAAAATGTGCGTGCTTGGTATGTTGATCAGCCAAGATTTGTCCCCGTTCGGGAAAATGGATTTTTGGGAAGCGTTGCTGAAGGTGGAAATGTTAATTTTCGTGATGTTTTTTTCAATCCTCATGGTCATGGGACGCACACAGAATGTTGTGGACACATTACAGAAGAAGTCTTTTCCGTAAATCAGACATTAAAAAAGTACTTTTTTAAAGCGACATTGATCTCAATAACACCAAAAATATTGGCAAATGGAGACAGTATAATTACTGCAGAGCAATTCACTAAAGACATAGATAAAGAATTTTCTGAGGCACTATTAATAAGAACATTGCCTAATGAAAAAGATAAATGTGAAAAGAATTACTCCAGTACAAATCCTCCCTATTTGGATATTTCGATAATTGAACTGTTCCAAGAACTTGAAGTAAAACATCTATTAGTAGATTTGCCTTCTGTTGATCGCGAAGAGGACAAAGGCGAACTTGCTTTTCATCATGCTTTCTGGAATGTTCCAAACAAGCCAAATTTAGAGCGTACAATTACTGAATTAATTTTCGTTGAAAATAAAATTCCAGACGGTAAATATCTTTTAGAAATGCAAATGGCACCTTTTGAAAATGATGCTAGTCCAAGCCGACCCGTTTTATATAAAATTGATTTTCTAGAAGTTTAATCCTTCGGCAACAAAATTTCCAAAACACTTTAGTTTTATTTACGTTTATTAAATTTATGAATAAGAATGTCTTATTATTTGGCTGTGGTTACTTGGGATTCCCTCTGGCAAAAGAATTAAAAACCCAGGGGTATTTTGTGCAAGTTGCAACTCATTCTCCCGAGAAATTGAAGGGCTTTGAGGAAGATGGATTAAATCCTTTTTTAGTAAGTCTTGATTTTGATAATTTTTCAGCGGATAGTATCAAAGAAAAATGTAAAACTGTAGATAGCGCAATTTTAATGTTGCCGCCCTCTAATTTTAAAAATTATGCTTCCACAATCCAGTCAATTGCAGATTGTTTTCAGAAAAATACACATGTTATTTTTGTCAGTTCGATAAGTGTTTATGAAGACACAAGCGAAATAGTAAACGAGAATAGTCCTTGTAAGGAAAATAACACTTTGATTTTTGCAGAACAGTTTTTGCGAAGCAATAAGTCTATAAATACTACTATTTTACGTTTAGCGGGATTGTTAGGTAATGGTCGACACCCAGTACACTCTTTTTTAAACAAAAAAAAAATAGGAAATGGATTAGCGCCTGTTAATTTAGTGCATCAACAAGATGTTATGTCTTTTATAGCACAAATATTAAATGAAAACATTCGAAATGAACTATTTAATATTTGTTATCCTGAACATCCAACAAGAAAAGACTTTTATGAAAGTGCTGCAGATAAACTATTTTCAAAAAAAATTAAATTCCTTTCTGAAGGAGGAGGAAAAATTGTAAATGGTCAGAAAATTTTAGAATTTTTTGGATTCACTTATAAAAATACTATTTATTAATGCTATTTCTATTAAAAAAGACCCAACGTTTAGCTTAATTTTACGTTAGTTATTACAATGAAAAGATTATTTGTTATTTTCCTATTATTTATAAGCTTTCAAGCAAAGGCCTCCCATATTATTGGGGGAGATATTTATTATAATTATTTAGGTAATAACCAATATCGATTTTTTATAACTCTTTACCGCGACTGTAATTCAACAGGAGCAGCTTATGACGACCCGCTTTCTCTTACAATTTTTCTTGCAAATGGCTCTGTATTTCAAAATTTAGACGTCCCTTTTCCAGGAAGTATAATTCTTCCAAACACATTCAATAACCCTTGTGCTACTCCACCTTCAAATGTTTGTGTTGAACGAGCCATTTATACGATAGTCGTAACTCTACCGCCAGTTGTAGGTGGATATAATATTTCATACCAAAGATGTTGCAGGGGGCCAAATATCTCAAATTTAATTAACCCTGATGATACTGGAATTACACTTACTACTCATGTTCCGGGATCCGAAACTGGTTTTACTGTTAATAGCAGCCCAAGATTTACGAATTACCCACCAATTTTATTGTGTAATACCGAACAATTGACTTTTAACCATGTTGCAACAGATCCAGATGGTGATCAACTAGTTTATTCATTAGTGACCCCATATGCAGGAGCAAATTCTGTAAATCCTATGCCAAATCAAGCTCCTCCTCCTCCTTATATTCTTGTTCAATGGGATGCCACCTACTCGGCATTGAATCCATTGGGTGCAGGTTCCGCGTCATCTATTAATGCTAGCACAGGAATTCTAAATGTAACACCAAGTATGGTTGGTCTATTTGTCGTAGGAGTAAGAGTACAGGAATATAGAAATGGAGTATTGATAGGAGAAACAGTTAGAGATTTTTTATTCCGCGTATTTAACTGTAATATAACATTACAAGCCCTTTTACCAATACAAGAACAGCTTCCAACTTTTGTTTCTTATTGCCAAGGTTTAAATGTAAATTTCGTTAACAACTCTTTTGGAGGCTCAACATATGCCTGGGATTTTGGAGTTTTGTCTACAACAGCAGATGTCAGCTCCTTATTTTCTCCATCGTATACCTTCCCTGGACCAGGAAACTATACAACACGGTTAATTGTTAACCCCGGATCACCTTGTACTGATACAGCTTATATGGATATTATTGTTGATATTCCTTTTGTTGTAACTTGGACAGCTTTAGATTCTATTTGTATTACAAATAATGCTGTTGATTTCATTGGTCAAACAACTCATCCAAATGCAATTTATTCTTGGAGTTTTGATACTTCTGCATCGATTCAAAATCCAACAAGTCTAAATGTTCAGAATGTAAATTTTTCAACGCCTGGTTACCATACTATTTTATTAAATGGGAATAATGGAGATTGCCAAAGCAGTTTTGTGGATTCTATTTTTATCGTTGATACTCCAAATGGATCTATTATTCTACCGCCGGAAATTGAATGTTCTGGCTTAACGGTTCAATTTCAAAGTAATGCAAGCAATACTCTTTCATATAATTGGGATTTTGGTGTTGCAGGAACGACATTAGACCAAAGTACACTTTCGCAACCATCCTTTACCTTTCCGCAAGCAGGGAATTATACTGTTCAATTAGTAACTAGTAATATTCCTAGTTGTTCAATTACAACCAGTTTAACTATTAATTTAAACGAATCCATTGTGATGTCTTTTGTGCATTCAGATTCCTTATGTGGCTTATTAGAATTATATGATTTTGATGCAAGTGTTTCAGGGCCACCATCTACACAATATACATGGAATTTTGGTCCAAATTCACTACCTAATTCAGCAAATACTATTGATGTTTTTGGTGTTCAATTTCTCGTGCCGGGTAATCAAGATGTAATGCTTATTGGGGCATTTGAAGATTGTATCGATACTGTTTATTCAAGTGTCTTTGTATATCGCTCACCGGAAATAAATTTTGCTTATTTAAATAGTTTGCTTTGTGCTACTTCTGTTGCTCAATTTATCAACTTAAGTCAAACAGATTCTCCTGTTTTGTATACTTGGGATTTTGGAGATGGAGGGACATCTTCTGAATTTAGCCCTGGGCATGTGTACACTAATGTTGGAAATTATAGTGTCGGATTGACAATGATTACGTTAGCGGGTTGTATTGATACACTTTATATGCTTCAGCAGGACATTATTAACGTTTACCCGAGGCCCGTAGCTGGTTTTTCCGTATCACCAGAGCAAACAGATATATGTGAAGGATTAATCACTTTTACCGATTTATCTCAAGGTGCTAGTTCTTATTATTATAATTTTGATAATAATGGATTTACTTCAAGTGCTGCAAATTTTTCTCACAATTATACTACTTCAGGTTCAGACTATCCAATTCAAATTGTTACAAACCAATACGGATGTAAAGACACCATGATTCTAACAGTAATAATTGAGCCCACCTCTTTATATATTCCAAATACTTTCACGCCAGACGAGGACGAGCACAATACACTATTTAGACCAATAACAGACTTTGAAATTTTTGAATGGCAGTTAAGAATTTTCAATCGTTGGGGAGAGCTTGTTTTCCAATCTAATGATTATTCAATTGGATGGGACGGGCACTTTGGGGAAATTCTATGTCAAGACGGAATCTACGCTTACGATCTACAATATCGCTCTTGTGAGAAGGAACAAAAGAAAATTGAAGTTGCCGGTCACTTAATTTTAATTCGTTAATTTATTTCCCTAGAAGAAATCTTTGTCCTAAATAGAATTTTCTAACTTGATCATCATTAGATAATTCCTCTGCAGTTCCGGATTTTAAATCGTTGGGGAGACTTGTATTCCAATCTAATGATAATCAATTTAACTGGTGAGAACACAATTGAGAAATTTAATTTCAATTTAGAATTATTTATTATTCCATACAATATTGCTCTTTTAAAAAAAGAATACAAGAAAATTAAAGTTGCTGTTTCTGTGAATTTCATTTGATAATAATTCACAATTAAATTTCATTCAAATTAAAATAGTAAAATCAATTTTAAACTTTAATAAATCTAAGTTTTTTTGCAAAAAAAAAGGGTTGCTCTCACAACCCTTTAAAAAAAATAAATAGTTTAGTTTTTCACTATTCTTATAGTTTGAACTTCATTTTCAGAAGAAATATTTACTAAGTATACTCCTGGAGCTACATTTCCTAAATTCATTAAAGCGCCATTAGATAAATTATTTTTCTCTAAAATTACTTTTCCTTCTACATCAACTACAGAAACATTAGCTTTAATGTTTGAAGGTAAAGTAATATTAAATTTACCACTAGTAGGATTTGGATATACATTAAACTCTGAATTTAAATTTTCAGCAACTCCTAATTGAGACATACCTGAAACAAGACAAATAATGTTACTTCCGTGAGTAGCTAAACTTGAAACATATTTAGCTCCATCTACATAACCTATAACAGCGGCAGTAGGTTCAAAATCAAAGGCAAAATCAGCATTTGAAGACCATGTTCCACCTGCAACAGCTAATCTAAAAGATCCTATAACTAAACCATCACCAGCAGGAATTAAAGGAGCAGTTTCAGAATCGAAAAATTTTACATTTGACGAATAATTTAGCATTTTTTTATCTGCTTTATATGGTAATACATTTGTAAAATTTGGCCAATTGTTCCAAGATGAATTTGTATTATTATTTAAAGCTGTCCAAGATAATGTTGCGCCTTGAGTTATTAAATTTTCAGCATGCTTACCACGAACAATAATGCTATTAAATTTTACAGGTAGATTACCAGTATTTGTTAATCTAACTTGAAAATCTGCGGTAGTTGATGTTGAACTTAACCACTCTAAAGACATTGTAATTTGTTCCTGAGCCATCGAACTAAACGATAACAAAAACATAAATAAAGACACTAGTGTTACTTGAAATGAGAATTTAGAGTTTAAATCTCGAACTTGATAAAAATTTTTCATTGTTTTTGGTTTTAAAATTAAAAATATGTTTAGGAATCTAATTACAATTTGGCGGTTTTAAAAACCACTTAACAAATATAAATTAATAATTTAGAAAAAAAAACTTTTTTTAAAAAAAATCATAAAAAAATTACAAATGATTAAACTTTGGGTAATAATAGCTTAACAAACAAATTTTTGCGGTGTTTTAAATTAAGTATGATTTTAAAAAATCAATAAGGAAGTTTAATGGTAAAAGTACTTCCTTCTCCAAGCTTACTTTTAACATCTATAGAGCCATTGTGCTCATTAATAATCAGTTTAACATAGAACAATCCAAGACCAAATCCTTTTATATCGTGAATATTTCCTGTTGAAACTCTATAGAACTTATCAAAAATCATTTTTAGATCCTCTTTCCGAATACCTATTCCATTATCTTTAATTTCAATAACTAAATAATTTCGCTCATTTTTTGTTGTAATCGATATGAATGGTTTTGTAGTGCAGTATTTTACAGCATTATCTAGTAAATTATAAACTACATTAGTGATATGAATAGAATCTGCTTGAATTGTAAAAATACTTGCATTGTTTTCAATTAATATTTTTCCGCCATTTGCCAATTGATTAAAATCAAAAGTGTCTTTAACCTCATCAAGAAGTTCATGAAAATCTAAAGTTATTTTATTTAAGCTAGTATTTTCTTTATCTAAGGTAGATATATTTAACACTCGTTCTACTTGAGTTTCTAGTCTTTTATTTTCTTTATAAATAATCCCTGCATATTTTTTTGCTTGTTCTATATCATGCTTAATATCTAGGCGCATAATCATTTCACTTGACAGACTAATTGTTGCAATAGGCGTTTTTAATTCATGTGTCATATTATTTATAAAATCTGTTATCACTTCTGATAATCTTTTTTGCTTAATAATAGTGGCTAAACTAAACCCGAAAAAAATTAAAACTAAGAACACGATTGTTGATA
>JBIKOE010000015.1:0-44648 GCA_044358215.1 Crocinitomicaceae bacterium | reverse complement strand
AAAAATTATAGATGGAAAAGATCAATTTGTCACGTTTGTAGGTACTGGAAATTTTAATGAAAAAACTGCAAGTATTTATTCGGATTTGGCACTTCTAACTTCAGATCGAGAAATTTCATTGGAAGTGAATAAAGTATTTAAATTATTGGAGAACAATCTAGAAAGATATCAATTTCGTAATCTATTGGTTTCTCCTTTTAATACAAGAAGAAAATTAATTTCTTACATAGATACTGAAATAGCAAATGCTAAAGCAAAAAAAAGCGCAAGTATTAAAATCAAAATAAATAATATTACAGATATTAAAATTATTGAAAAACTCTATTATGCAAGTCAATGCGGAGTAAAGATTCAAATGATTATTCGTGGTATTTGCTGTATGAAGCCTGGCGTAAAAGGATTAAGCGAGAACATAGAAGCTATTAGTCTTGTTGATCGCTATTTAGAACACTCACGGTTTTTTATTTTTGAAAACAATGGTCAAGCTATCTATATTATATCAAGTGCAGATTTGATGCAGCGAAATTTAGATCAGCGTATTGAAGTAGGCGTGGTAATTAAGGATATTAAAATCCAAGCTGAAATTCAACGTATTTTTGATTTTCAGTGGAGAGGAAGTATAAAGGCAAGAAGTATTCTCGCTGACATGAAAAATACTTACTCTAAAAGAGATTTACCTCCATTTCATGCTCAAGGTGAGTTGTATAAAAGTTATATTCTTGAGAATAAAGATTAAAACAAATATTTAAGTACTGATAGCTTTTCAAAGGTTGTTTTATCTAAATTAAAAGTCTCTTTTTTAGATTGAATATAGTTTTGCTCAAATTCAGTAAGTATGTTCTGAATAATACTATCAGTTTGATCTAAATAAGTTACTTTATTACATGGACCTTGATTTAACCATAAATTAATTGTTCTGTAATTAATTAAATCTAGGTTTTCTATCATGCTTACACCTAAATTCTGCGCAGCAATGGCATTGCAGTGTTGCTCATATTGTCCTTTTAATGGAATAACCATTATTTTTTTTTCCAGGAAAAGTGCCTCAGCAGGTAGTTCAAATCCAGCTCCGCAAAGAACACCTGTAGAATTGGTAAAGCTTTTATTAAAACAAGTGTTATCAATTGGAAAAAAATGAACATTATCTTGCTGCCATTTATTTTTTGAATATTTTGAGAAAACCTCCCACTTTACAGGAAATTGTTTTAAAAATTGAAGTAAAATATCATCGTGATAAGCAGGTAGATAAACAGTGTAATGCCCCATTTTTTTTGGTTCTGACTCACGAATGCTACTTCTTATAACTGGTGTAAAAATAGTATTGTCATATGACTCAAAGTGAAAACCTATTTTTTCTTTGGTAGGACAGTAGTGATTTAAAATGTATTTCCCGATGCGATTTTCAATTTTTGACTTTGGTGCTTTTGAATTTATCACCGCCGCTTGGTGACTCATTTCAATACATGGAACTCCATGCATAAGAGCTGACCAAGCAGAAACTGGTTCAAAGTCAGTAATGACTAAGTCAAAATTTGAAATCGGAAATTGCCGTATCTCATTTATGAAATCTATAGGGTGGGACTTGAAAACTGTCCGTAAGAGATCAATTTTTCCAGTTTTTCCGCTTAAGAATGTCAGACCTATTTTTTTATAATTAATTTCAAAATTTGATTGAATTTGAGATTGATTCCCACTCACAAGAACTGTAGTATCAACGTATTTATTTAAAATAGGGACAATTTCTTCAGCTCTACTTAAGTGGCCATTCCCGGTGCCTTGTATTGCATATAGTACTTTCATTCTCCTTGAAAATTTAAATTTGAAACTACTTCTTTTATAATCTGATCATAGCTTAATGCATCTTTGAAATAATCGCTTTTATCATAAGCTTCAGACTTTTTCGGGTTAGAAATATGTTGATATAAGGTCCATTCTCCATTATTGTATTCTAATGAAGTTGAATTTTCAACCCAATCTCCAGAATTTAGATAAGTAACAGATTCCCCCTTGGAATTAGTAAATTTTTTAATTTTAGGTTGATGAATATGCCCACAAACAACAAAAGAATAATTATTCTTTATAGCGATTTCTGCAACTGTCTCCTCAAAATTATTAACAAATTTAATTACACCTTTTACACTATCTTTTACTTTTTTAGACAAGGATATTCTGCCTCTACCAAGTTTTTCACTAACCCAATTAACAATTGTATTAATCATAATTAGTAGGTCATAACCTTTTCCACCTAGTTTTGCAAGCCATTTTGAGTTTTTCATTGCTGTATCGAAGACATCACCATGGAAAATCCATGCTTTTCCGGTTTTAAGATTTAAAATCAGCTTATTTTGGATTTCAAATAATCCAATATTGAAACCTTTAAATTTTCGAAGCATTTCATCGTGGTTTCCAGTTATGTAATAAACCTTTGTTCCATTAGACAATAAAGAAGTTATTTCTTTAATAACTTGCATATGCTCTGTTGGGAAATAATGCTTTCTAAATTGCCAAATATCAATGATGTCACCATTTAACACTAATGTTTCTGGTTGAATAGAACGAAGGTAGACGATTAATTCCCTTGCCCTAGATCCAAAGGTGCCTAAATGAATGTCAGATATTACGACTAATTCAACATGTCTTTTTTTATCCATTATTATTTTTTTAGTAAAATTATCCATGTAGAACAACACTTATATTAAGCCATTTTTAAGGAATTAAAAGTTATGACATCAAAAATGTTGATAGTATCAGAAAGATAATATTGTGGTAACAAAAAGAAAATAGTACTTAAGAATATATATTTACTAGGGAGGGTAAAAATTAATTTTTAAATAAATTAGTTTTTCAGCACATTTAAGGTTGAAGATTTAAAATCAATCAGGTTAGTATTTAATTATTATTATCTTTTTCCATTTCTCTTTCCATATCATTTTGCATCTTTCTATGATTTTAAAACTATTTATTCTTTTTTTTGTTTGTAAAATATGAACGAAAATTTCAAATCAGGTTTTATTTTTACTTCTTACAAAGCACCTGAGCAATCAGATTTTGATAGACTTTTTGACATTTTTAGTGAATTGATTACGCATACATCAGGTGATGTGGATGAAGCGCTGAATTGGTTTAAAATTTTAGATGAAGAATATAAATTGACAAATGACGAGTATACGCTGGATGATTTTTTGGAAGATTTAAAAAAGAAAGGCTACCTCAAGGAAGAAATTAAAGCAAAAGGTCCAGCTTCCTTAAAAATTACAGCAAAAACAGAACGTGCACTTCGTAAAAATGCAATGCAACAGCTCTTTGGAAATATTAAAAAAAGTGGTTCTGGTAATCATAAATCAAAAAAAAGTGGTCAGGGAGACGAAGCGACAGGTGAATTTAGACATTTCCAATTCGGAGATAGTATAGAACAAATATCAATTACTGAGAGTTTAAAAAATGCACAAATCAATCATGGAATTGGTGAGTTTAAATTATCTGAAGAGGATTTGATTATTGAAGATACTCACCACAAATCTCAAATGAGTACAGTCCTGATGATTGATATCAGTCACAGTATGATTTTATATGGCGAAGACCGAATCACGCCTGCTAAAAAGGTGGCCATGGCTTTAGCAGAACTCATTACCACGCGCTACCCCAAAGATACTTTGGATGTAATTGTATTTGGAGATGACGCTTGGCCCATAAAAGTTAAAGATTTACCTTATCTTCAAGTGGGGCCTTATCATACCAATACTGTTGCTGGTTTAGCGCTAGCAATGGATATTTTAAGGCGAAAAAGAAATACCAATAAACAAATCTTTATGATCACAGATGGAAAGCCTAGCTGCGTTCGAATGCCGGATGGACAATACTATAAAAATAGCAACGGTTTGGATCAATTTATTGTTGATAAATGCTATACGATGGCAGCTCAAGCGCGAAAGTTGCACATTCCAATTACAACATTTATGATCGCACAAGATCCTTATCTTAAGTCTTTTATTGAAGAGTTTACGAAATCAAATAAAGGAAAAGCTTTTTTTACGGGACTAAAAGGACTAGGAGAAATGATTTTTCACGATTATGAAAGCAACCGAAAAAAACGAATTAACTAATACTATGAATACTACTTTAAAAACCATAGGTGACTTAAAAAAAGCAAAGTATACCTCCAAATCTATTAAAACAGAGTTAAGGGATAATTTGATTATAGCACTTCAAGCTGGTAAAAAAACATTTGACGGAATGCACGGTTACGAACAAACTGTGATACCACAATTAGAACGAGCAATCTTATCGAAACACAATATTAATTTATTGGGCTTGAGAGGACAAGGGAAAACAAGAATTGCAAGGCTAATGATTCAGTTATTAGACGAATACATTCCAATTGTTGCTGGAAGTGAAATCAATGACGACCCCTTTGCTCCAATTAGTCGTTATGCCAAAGATATTATTCGTGAAAAAGGAGATTCAACTCCAATTGATTGGCTTCATAGGGATGATCGGTTTTTTGAAAAGTTGGCAACTCCTGATGTCACAATTGCAGACCTTATTGGAGATATTGACCCCATTAAAGCAGCAAATTTAAAACTAAGTTATGCAGATGATAGGGTCTTGCATTTTGGAATGATTCCACGCTCAAATCGCTGTCTTTTTGTAATAAATGAGTTGCCAGATTTACAAGCTAGGATTCAAGTTGCGCTTTTTAATATTTTGGAAGAAGGCGACATACAAATTCGTGGCTTCAAATTAAGAATGTCCTTAGACGTTCAGTTTGTATTTACTGCCAATCCTGAGGATTATACCAACAGGGGAAGTATTGTCACGCCACTCAAGGATCGAATTGGCTCACAAATTCTCACGCATTACGCGTATGATTTACCGACTGCAAAACGGATAACGAAACAAGAAACTGAAAAATCTGACAGTCGAGCAATTGAAGTTTATGTACCTGAACTTGCAAAAGATTTACTTGAGCAAATTGCTTTTGAAGCGCGTGTTAGCGAATTCGTTGACCCTAAAAGTGGTGTAAGTGCTCGAATGAGCATTACAGGTTATGAGAACTTAATTAGCACCGCAGAAAGACGCGCACTCTTGAATGCTGAAACAAAAACCTCAGTGCGTTTTAGTGATTTAATGGGGATGATTCCATCTATTACAGGAAAGGTTGAGTTAGTGTATGAAGGCGAACAAGAAGGCAGTGATTTTGTGGCAAATCACCTGATAAGTGAAGCGACCAAAACCTTATTTTTAATGTATTTTCCAAAAATTGAAAAACTTAAAAAGCCGAATCAAACTACAGTATATGATGCAGTAGTAGATTGGTTCATACAAGCTGATAACATCGAACTTTCAGATGAAGCCACGAATAAGGTTTATCAAAAAGTATTGTCAACATTGAAGCCACTTGATGAACTACTGAGCATATATCAACCAAAACTGGCTAAAGAGGATGTAAATTTCTTGAAGGAATTTATACTTTGGGCATTAGTTGAACTTAAGCAGCTTTCAAAGAAAAGAACTGAGAATGGCATTCTTTTTAATGATGCGTTTGATAGTTATATCAAAAGTATGTAGTTCATTACACAATTTACTAGCAGTAATTTGCTGTAAAATCAAGATTTCAATATCCTACAGTGCTTATTTCTATTAGATATCGAATTAAAAAAGTTTAATAATATTAAAAAGAAATATTCTTCTTATTTTTTGGTCTATCTTTGCACAAATTCTAGGTCTTTCAATTAAAATATTTGTCAAGCGTAGAATTATTTACGATTATGACATTTAAAGAACTAAATCTTTTAGAGCCGATTTTAAACGCTCTTACCTCAGAGGGTTATACCAACCCAACTCCAATTCAAGAAAAAGCAATTCCAATTTTATTAGCTGGTAGAGATATTATGGGCTGCGCTCAGACTGGAACTGGGAAAACAGCCGCTTTTGCAATTCCGATTTTACAGCGATTAACACAAATTCCACGAACATCTGGCAATAGAAGTATACGGTCTTTGATCGTAACACCAACACGCGAATTAGCAATTCAAATTGAAGATAGTTTTAAGAGTTATGGAGCAAATCTTCCCTTAAAACATGCCGTAGTTTTTGGTGGTGTAAATCAAGCATCTCAAGTAAATCGCTTAAAAAATGGTGTGGATATCTTAATTGCAACTCCAGGTCGACTTTTAGATCTTGTGCAACAGGGTTTTATTAATTTAAAGTCACTTGAAATTTTTGTTTTAGATGAGGCAGATCGAATGCTAGACATGGGTTTTATTCACGATGTTAAGAAAATCATCAAGATTATTCCAGAAAAGAGACAAACCCTCTTTTTCTCAGCAACTATGCCAAAAGAAATTACAAGCTTGGCTAATTCTATTTTGACAAATCCAAGTCATGTGGAAGTTAGCCCTGTCTCTTCAACAGCAGAAACAATTCAACAAGAATTATATTACGTTGATACGGATCAGAAAAAAGAATTGTTATTGCATTTATTGGCTGAACAAAAAATTTCTAATGCACTAGTATTTTCTAGAACCAAGCACGGAGCTGATAAAATTGTTAAGATTTTAAGTCGCGAAAAGATTAATGCTGCAGCAATACATGGGAATAAATCACAAAATGCACGTCAAAACGCCTTGAATAGTTTTAAGGAAAGAACTCTACGTGTTCTTGTGGCGACAGATATTGCAGCAAGAGGAATTGACATTGATGATTTAGAGTATGTTTTCAATTATGATCTTCCAAATATTCCTGAAACCTATGTTCATAGAATTGGAAGAACGGGGAGGGCAGGAGCAAGCGGAAAAGCAATTTCTTTTTGTGATACAGAAGAAAGAGCTTATTTAAAAGACATACAAAAATTGATTGGTTTAACTGTTCCTGTTGTAAATGAACACCCATTTCCTGCTACTGGAAAAGTGAAAATTAAATCTCCAGATACTCGTCCTCCACGACCAAAACAAAGTTATTACGGAAGAAGATAAAATTATTTTTTTATTTCTGAATAATAACTTCATCTATAAAAGTCCATGGTTGCGTTCCTTCACCAGGCATTCCATTTGGGATTTTATACAATGAGTAAATTTTAATTTTAATTTTTTGTGTTTTATGTGAAAAGGTTATTAGCACTTTTTCTTTTTTAATTGATGTTTCGCTACTTGTATATTTTTTGTTTTTATTAACTGCTTCAAGCTCAATTTTTACTGGTAAGTGAATCCATGAATTTTCATCTTTCAAAAAAGAAAGTTCTAAGCTTTTAATTTTTTGTTTCTTAAGAAGATCGAGCTCAATTTCAATATAAGAAGTATCAAATCCAAGCCATTCGTGACCTTTCCACGGTCTTGATCCATATTGACCGTCAACAAGAGTTAAATCGCCGCTATTGTAGCTTGGACTTGCTTGTGTAATTAGTTTTACAGGAACGCCGAGAGATGGAGAATTGTGAATCACAAAATTTGAACTCAAACCTGTAGTTTCAGAGCTTACAAGAATGATATTTTCAAAATTCTTAGTATTTGTTCTTTCAAAGGTAATGGCTTGTTTGGAATTCAAAATAAATTCATCTTTCCGAGCATTTAATGATGATTGAACTTTAAATTGTTCTGATGACTTTTTTGATTCAATCCAAAATTTTAGTCCTTTTTCTGAACGATTAAAGTTTAATATGGGAAGAAGTGAAGTTTTTGAAAAAGGAATATTTTGTTTTTCGAGTAAGCTGAAATGTCTGTTGTGAAGTAGACTAGAGAATTCCTCAAAACTCGGTTTTTCTGAACACCAAAGAACTTGAGCCAATGCAATTGCTCTAGGATAAGCCATGTATATTAATTTATCAAAGGTCGGAATGTATTCTGTCCAAAGATTCGCTTGAGCTCCAAGAACATAAGCTGCGTGTTCTGTTTTCATTCCTTCTGGTATAGGACTAAAAGCATACACTTTTTCCAAGGGAGTAAATCCACCAATTGCTAAGGGTTCATCTTTTCCTTTTCCTTGGTAATGGTCAAAATAACAATGAGAACCGGGCGACATAACAACATAATGTTCTTGTTTTGCAGCTTCTAATCCACCATCAAATCCACGCCAGGACATAACAGCAGCATTTTTAGATAATCCACCTTCTAAAATTTCGTCCCATCCGATGATTTTCTTCCCTTTTTGAGTTAGGTAATTATCCATTCTTTGAATAAAATAACTTTGAAGTTCATGCTCATCTTTTAGCTTGTTTTCTCGAATAATATTTTGACATTTTTGACATTCTTTCCATCTTGTTTTTGGTGCTTCGTCGCCACCAATATGGATGTATTCTCCGGGAAATAATGGTACAATCTCGTCTAAAATAGCTTGCATAAACAGAATACTTTCTTCTTTCGCACAAAGGATATCGTCAAAAATACCCCAGAGTCCAGGTACTTCTTGTTGCTTTCCATTACAGGAGAATTCAGGATAGGCGCTAAGTGCAGCACGGCTATGCCCTGGCATTTCTATTTCTGGAACTACAGTGATGTACTTTTCTCCAGCGTATATTACAATTTCTTTTATTTGTTCTTGCGTGTAAAAACCTCCGTAGCGTTCTTTTTTATAGCTGCGGGGAGAACTAGTATAATGATTTTCAACTGTGCTATCCCTCCAAGCACCAACTTCTGTGAGTTTTGGATATTTTTTAATTTCTACACGCCAACCTTGATCGTCTGTGAGATGCCAATGAAAGGTGTTGAACTTATAGATTGCCATTAAATCAATAAATTTTTTGACTTCTTCAATAGAAAAAAAATGACGTGAAACATCTAAATGCAAACCTCTCCATTGGTATTTTGGGAAATCACTCACAAAGGTTTTGTGAACAAAGTAAGATTCACCTTCTTTTTCTATCATTTGCATTAGAGATTGCAGCGCATAGAAACACGATTGTTCACTCGAATAGGAAATTCGTATGTCTTTATTAATTGTAATCGTATACGAATCCTGAATTACATTTTTTAATTTACTGAATTTAATAAGAGAATTTGTGTCATTTTTGAATGTTAGTTTGTGAAAGACGCTTCCAATAATTTTAAATTGTTTAATTAAATTTTGAGAAATTTTAGAAAAATCAACTGAAATAGTGCTTTCAAAATACAGTTTCTCTGTTTGTTCTATGCAAACAACTGGACTTGGTAGAATGTGAGTGTTCTTCTGACAAACTACTAGAGACGATAAGAATAGGCACCCAATTAAAAAAAAAGATTTCATTTACAATTTTATAGATTCATTTCTTAATAAGAAGATCTATGCAAATATAGTAATAAGCAAATAAAATTAATTTTTAGGAGGAGAAGCTTATACTTCCTCTTTATAATTATGTCTGTATTTAAGAATAAGACCACTCATAATAAAAATACCAAAAAACCCAATGGTAAATGATATCCAATCTGGATATTCTTCCCGGCTAAGAAATATGTAGCCCGCGATAAAAATAAGAAAACCAAATATTATTCTTGGAATATTATGCTTTATTGGAACTTTGTATATTCTTGGCATTTCTGAAGTTTGAGCTTCTGGACCTAGAAACAATAATGCCACGGCTCTTTTAAATGGCAGTTTCCTGAAATTATGAATCAGCTTAAGAAAGAATAATGCTTGAGTATGAAATGGATCTTGCTGCTCAATTTCTTTTGTTAAGCCATAAACTACAGGAATATCATCTAGTCTATAGCTTCTAAAAATTCTATCCCATATTGTGAATACTCCGCCATAATTAACATCTAAATGCTCATTCACCGAAGAATGATGTAATTGATGAAATTTAGGGGTTACGAAAATTCGTTCCCAACCCTTAAATTCAGGCCATAATTCGCTGTGCAATAGGTATTGATATAAAGCATTTACAGCATTTGCAATAATAATATTCTCTGGGGTAATTCCAAAAAATATAAGTATTCCATAAATAAAAATCCGCGTTATAAAACCCAATGGTGATATTGCAAAATTTACAGAGAAATTGTATTCTTTACTTTGATGATGTATCATGTGGGCAGCCCAAATCATTGATACACGATGAGATAAACGATGGTAGACATACCACATTAAATCCACAGCAATAAAAGCCACAGCGAAAGCAAGCCAAGGCGGCCCAAAAGGGTCAATAAATCTCCAAGGAATTAGAAAAGTGAAAAAATACAAACCAAAATTAATAGTTAAAATACCTATTAATCTTTCGATCATTCCAAGTCCTAAGTTTAGAACAGTTTGGTCTAAAGTTATTTTTCTCTTTTTAAGTTTAAGGACAAAAAGTTCAATTCCAAAAAGAGAAAAAGCAACACAAAGAATAATTAAATCGTAATTCATTTGCTATCTCAATTAAAATTTCTTACAAATCTAATAACAAGTTTTTAGCTTTTATTATTTTATATCGCAAGTTATTAAATTAGACTTGTGAAAATCACATATTTCGTCGGTATTGGCCACCTACAGAAAATAAGGCTTCTGTAATTTGACCAAGGGAAGAATATTTGCATGTTTCCATTAATTCTTCAAACATATTCCGATTATTTATAGCAGCGTCTTGAATACTTTCAATTCCTTTTTTTGCAGATAATGTATTTTTTTCTTGAAGCTGTTTTAGCATTTTAATTTGATATTCTTTTTCTTCTTCCGTTGCACGAATTACTTCTTTTGGAAGAATTGTAGGAGATCCTTTTGAACTTAGAAAGGTGTTTACTCCAATAATTGGAAATTCTCCAGTGTGCTTTAATGTTTCGTAATACAATGATTCTTCTTGTATTTTAGATCGTTGGTACATTGTTTCCATTGCACCTAAAACACCACCACGTTCGGTTATTCGATCAAATTCTAATAATACAGCTTCTTCTACTAAATCCGTTAAATCATCAATTATAAAAGAACCTTGTAGCGGATTTTCATTTTTTGTTAATCCAAGTTCTCTATTTATGATTAATTGTATTGCCATTGCTCTTCTAACTGATTCTTCCGTTGGAGTAGTTATTGCTTCGTCGTATGCATTTGTATGCAGTGAGTTACAATTATCATAAATCGCATAAAGAGCTTGTAAGGTTGTGCGAATATCATTAAAGTCAATTTCTTGGGCATGTAATGATCTTCCCGAAGTTTGAATATGGTATTTTAACATTTGTGCTCGAGAATTTGCACCATATTTCTTGGCTAGTGCTTTTGCCCAAATTCTTCTTGCTACGCGACCAATAACTGCGTATTCAGGATCAATACCATTTGAAAAGAAGAAAGATAAGTTCGGTCCAAAATCATTGATATTCATTCCGCGACTCAAATAATATTCCACATAGGTAAAACCATTTGCCAATGTAAAAGCTAATTGAGTTATAGGGTTCGCACCTGCTTCTGCAATGTGATATCCTGAAATGGAAACAGAATAGAAGTTTCGAATACCGTTATCAATAAAATACTGCTGCACATCTCCCATTAATCGAAGGGCAAATTCTGTCGAGAAAATACAGGTGTTTTGCGCTTGATCTTCTTTTAAAATATCAGCTTGAACTGTTCCTCGAACCATTTTTAAAGTCTCTGTCTTTATTTTACTGTAAATTTCAGTATCTAAAACTTGATCTCCACTAACGCCGAGCAACATCAATCCTAAACCATTGTTTCCCTCCGGAAGTTCTCCTTGGTATTTTGGTCGCTCAGTACCAGTTTTCTTGTAAATAGCTTCAATTTTCTTTTCTATATCAGCTTCTAAAGAATTCTCAGTAATATATTTCTCACAGTTTTGATCAATGGCAGCGTTCATAAAAAACCCAAGAAGCATTGGTGCAGGACCGTTAATTGTCATAGAAACCGATGTAGATGGGTTACTTAAGTCAAATCCTGAGTACAATTTTTTTGCATCGTCTAAACAGCAAATTGAAACACCAGAGTTACCAATTTTTCCGTAGATATCAGGTCTTAAATCCGGGTCATTTCCATAAAGCGTTACAGAATCGAAGGCAGTTGAAAGTCTTTTTGCCGGTAATCCAAGACTTACATAATGAAAACGCTTGTTTGTCCTTTCTGGACCGCCTTCACCAGCAAACATGCGTGTTGGATCTTCACCTTCTCTTTTAAATGGAAATAAACCTGCTGTATAGGGAAATTCTCCTGGATAATTTTCTTGTAAAACCCATCTTAAAATATCGCCCCAGCTACTGTATTTTGGAGAAGACACTTTTGGAATTTGTGAGTGAGAAAGTGATTCAGTGTGCGTCTCAATTTTAATAATTTTTTCTCGTACTTTATATTCAAAATTTGGATTCTTAAATAGCTGTTTTTTATCTTTCCAAGTTTGAATTATCGCCCAATTTTTAGGATCAAAATTTAATTTTTCTATTTCAAAGGTTTCTTGTAAACTTTTTACCAATCTATCTTTATCCTCGAACTTCGCATTTTGCATGGTAGCAATAGCACTATTCAAACCATATAATTTTTCAGCTACAAGCACTTGCTCATTTACCCACTTATCGTAGGAACGATTATTTTCAGAAATTTCAGATAAATAGCGCGTTCTATCAGGTGGAATCACAAAAATCTTTTCAGACATTTCTCGTGTGATTTCAAAAGTTGAATTTAAATCCATCCCTGTTTTCTCTACAACTTTATCCATAATTACTTTGTACAAGGAATTCATTCCTGGATCGTTGAATTGTGAAGCAATTGTTCCATGAACAGGCATTTCATCAACTGAAATTTCCCATAAATTATGGTTTCGTTGGTATTGTTTTCTAACATCACGTAATGCATCAAGAGCTCCACGTTTATCAAATTTATTCAGTGCTATAACATCTGCAAAATCAAGCATGTCGATTTTTTCTAACTGCGTTGCTGCACCGTATTCTGGAGTCATTACGTACAAGGAAACATCCGAGTGATCTAAAATTTCAGTGTCAGATTGACCAATTCCTGAAGTTTCAAGAATGATGAGGTCGTAATTCGCAACTTTTAGAATACTAATAGCTTCTGCAACATGCTTTGAAAGGGCAAGGTTTGATTGCCGAGTTGCTAAAGAACGCATGTAAACCCGACTACTTTTAATTGAATTCATTCTGATTCTGTCACCCAAGAGTGCACCGCCTGTTTTTCGTTTTGAGGGATCAACTGACACAACTGCAATTTGTTTATCGCCAAAATCTACAAGAAAACGCCGCACTAGTTCGTCTACGAGTGATGATTTCCCTGAACCTCCAGTTCCAGTAATTCCTAATACAGGAATAGACTTTGTTTTTGCAAGTGTTCTAAGATCATTTAAAACGACTTTATTCTCTTCAGGAAAATTTTCGGCAGCAGAAATAGCACGTGCAATAGAAGGGATATTTTTTACTGATATTTCCTTAATTGCATTAGCTATATTTTCACCAACTGGAAAATCACATTGTTGAACGAGATTATTAATCATTCCTTGTAAGCCCAATGTTCTTCCGTCGTCTGGGTGATAAATTCTTGTAATTCCGTAGTCGTGTAATTCTTTGATTTCTGAAGGGAGTATTGTACCTCCACCACCTCCAAAAATTTTAATGTGTGGTGCTCCTTTTTCTTTTAGCAAATCGCACATGTATTTAAAATACTCGATATGACCACCTTGATAGGATGTCATTGCTATTGCTTGAGCATCTTCTTGTATTGCACAATCTACAACTTCTTCAACTGATCGATCGTGACCGAGATGAATTACTTCACAACCAGTTGCTTGAATGATTCTTCGCATAATATTGATTGCAGCATCATGGCCATCAAAAAGCGAAGCAGCAGTTACAATTCTTATCTTATTAATTGGTTTGTATGGTGCAACTTGTTCCATCTTTTTAGATCTCTTTTTCTCAATGCGTTAAAATTACGAAAAAAGCATTATTTATCGTCGAGTTTATCTTCAATAGTGTTGAATTCCTCTTCAGTGCTAATTTCGTAGATTTCTCTTTTATTTAACATATCTTGTATCAGAATGATTTCTGGGTATTTACTAGCAATAATTTCAATTTTAAAGTGTTGATTTCCGACACATTGAATTTCAGTAAAAGTTTGTTCGCCTGAAATTTTATAAAACGATTTGTCATTTCTTAATTTTCTATAGCACGGAAATATAGTTTGATTCATTTCAATTTGCCACCTTTTTTAATGAAACCAATAAATTCCCTGAATTGCTTCTTCGATTTAAACACTTTTAAAAATTCACTAAAAAAAGATTTATTTTTTATGCTTGATTTTTCTTGAACTTTTGGCACTTCATTTTCTAAAACTGCTGGTTGCGAAATTAAATTATCTTTCTGATCTTTAGAAATTTCATCAGCAAGCTCAAAGTTTTTTTGTGCCTTTTGCTTATACCCTAATTTTTCTTGAAGTAGACCAATATTATTGTGTGAAACTGCATCTTCTGGATCGAGTTCAATTGCTTTTTCGTAATCTAAGATTGCTGCTTCGGTATCCCCAAAAAAATCTCTAGCATAAGCTCTAGAAGCATAGCGATAACCATAAGAATCCTCTAAAAAAACTGCTTGATCAAAATCTTTCAGTGCTTCTTCTTTTTTATTAAGATGTATAAAAATTACTCCACGATCACTTAATAAATTAGCTTCATTTGGAAAGAGGTAAATTAAATCATCAAAGATTTTTAATGCTTGTTGATAATCCTTCTCCAGCATTAAATTATATGCCTTCTCGTGTTCCGTATTTAAAAATTTCTGCATACAAAATAAATTTTTTGCAAATATAACGAGACTTGTTGAATAGGCTTTGTAATTTTGCTGCAATAAGATTATGAAAGAAAACGATCAATCCTCTTTGGATAGTGCAAAATTGGCAATTCACACTACGAAAAAGGTTTTTCGTAAAATGAAACAGGCAAAACCGAATGATTTAGATCAGAAGTTTCACAAAGGCCATGAAGCTGAATTTAAAAAGATGGATTGCTTAAGTTGTGCAAATTGCTGTAAAACAACCAGTCCAATTTTTAGAGATGCAGATATCCGTCGTATTTCTAAGCATCTTCGTATTAAGGAAGGAAAGTTTATCTCAGATTACTTAAGAATGGACGAGGAACAAGATTATGTTTTAAAAAGTTCTCCCTGCTCTTTTTTAGATAATGATAACAGTTGTTCTATTTATGATGTTCGGCCACTAGCATGCAGAGAATACCCACACACAGATAGAAAAAACATGTTTCAAGTACTAGAAATTACTGCGGAAAATTCATTAATATGCCCTGCAGTTGCGCGTATTGTTCTCGCGATTACTTCTCCAAAAATTTAGGCGTCTTTATCTTTTGTTGAAATCATTGCTTGGATTTGCTTCATAGTTCTTTGCATTCCTTCTGCACTTCCATCGAGAAATATTGTATTTCCGTTTCCATATTCTGCAAAGTTCTTAATTGCTTCTGTCCACATTGAAAACAAAATAACATTGGTGTCTAGGTTAGCTGCTTTCATTTCATCTGCTGCTTCACTCATACCTTTAGCCACTTCTTGACGGAATAATGCAACTCCTTGTCCACGAAGCATTGCTGCTTCTTTTTCAGCTAGTGCAGCAATTTTTGTAGCATTTCCATCAGCTTCTGCAGCTTTTGTTTTTGTGATTAATAGCGCTTGACCTTCATTTTCAGCAGCTGCTTTTAAATTGTTTGAAGCAACAACTCTGCTCATACTCTCAATAATCGCTTGATCAAATGTAATGTCGTTAATTTGCAAGTCAATTAAATGGTAACCCCACATTTCTAAGGTGTTGTCTATTTGATTTTTTACACTGTCTACTAATTCATGTCGACGACCAAGTATTTCAGACTGTTTTTGACTTGCAACATAGGCGCGAATTGAACCTTCAATTGTGCGGATCAAGGCCTGCATCAAATCTTTGTTACTGATAAATTTAAAGGCAACTTTTTTGATTGTTTCTTCTTCGGAGTCTAAAACGCTATAGAGCAACATACTTTTGAAGTAAACATTTGCTTGGTCAATTGTTACTGCTTGAAATTCCATTTCGATACTTTGGTTTTGAATGGAAACCCTGCGGTAAATTTGTTCAATTATTGGTATTTTAAAACGTAAGCCAGGCTGTAATACTCTACGGTATTTACCAAACAGGGTAACAACAGCAATGGTTCCTTGTGTTACTGTTAGTAGGGAGCTAAAGAGTATTAAAGCAATAACTCCGAGCGTTATTAAAAGTTCATTATTCATTTGATTTTTTTTTATAAAGTTAGGATTTATTTTTAAAGGCATGAAAATAATATTTGGTTTTATTTTCAATTAATTCTTTGCTTTGTTTTATTCTGAAAGAGTCTTTTAAATTTTTAACTTTGCTGTATGAAATTCAAAGATTATCCAATTTCACTATCGATTAAGGCACAGCTAGATGTAATGGGTTTTAATCGTCCAACCGACATTCAGTTTCGAGCAATTAAGCATATTTTAAAGGGTGAAGATGTAATGGCTGTTGCGCAAACTGGTACAGGAAAAACAGCTGCATTTGTAATTCCTATGCTCAATCATTTTTTAGTGAAGCCACGAGGGAAATATGCTGGAATTAGAGGTCTTATTTTGGTGCCTACGCGAGAGTTAGCGAATCAAATTTCAAAAGTTGTTGCAGAAATTGCCTTACAAACACATTTGCGTGTTTTAGGTTTATATGGAGGTGTGGAGCAAGAAAATCAAATAAAAACTTTAAATGAAGGAGTTGATGTACTTGTATCAACCCCCGGACGAATGTTTGATTTAATATCTCAAGGTTTTGTTGATGTCTCAAAATTAGAGATTTTTGTTTTGGATGAAGCTGACCTTATGTTAGATTTAGGATTCAACAAAGATATTCAGGATCTTATCCGTAAAATTCCAAAAAATCGTCAAACCTTATTTTTTACAGCAACAATTTCCAAGAAAATAAAGTCTTTGGCTTATGATGTTGTGAGAGACGCTATTCGAATTCATGTTTCCCCGCAGAATCCAGTTTCAAAGAATGTTGACCATGCAGTAGCATCGATTGAAATGGATGATAAAAGGTTTTTCTTAGAAAATATCTTGAAAGAATATCCCGAAAAAAAATTCATTGTTTTTGCTCGCACGAAAGTTCGTGTAGAGCGAATTGTTGCAGCTATGGCGCGTGTTACAGTAAATTCTGAAGCGCTTCATGGTGGAATAGAGCAGAATGACCGATTTGCCATATTAGATCGTTTTAGAAGTGGAGAGAACAATGTTCTAATTACTACTGATGTTGCGTGTCGTGGAATTGACATTCCAGATATGGATTATGTAGTGAATTATGATTTGCCAGATAATCCCGAAAATTACGTACACCGCTGTGGTCGAACTGGTCGTGGGAATAAACGCGGGCAGGCGCTTTCCTTTTGTAGTAAGGATGAAAATTTGTTGTTAGATGCAATAGAGACATATACTGGAGAGGAAGTTCAACGATTTAATATTACTGCAGATGATTACAAAGAAATTCTAAGTGATACTGAATTGAGCGACTATAATTGGAAAAAACTGATAGCAGAAAATGAAAATTCTGAGGATTGGGATGATTAATTCCTTAATTTAAAAATTATTACTTTTACATAAATAAAAACTGCATTATGAAAAAAATAAATTTATTACTGACAAGCATATTTATGTTTTTTAGTTTCTCCCATTTTTCACAGTCAAAAACAACGGTTTTACATGGCGTAACTTTTTACACGGAAATTAAATTGGCTGAGAACAATTTAGTTTTAAACGGCGGCGGTTTACGAGAAAAATACTTTATTGACTTATATGTTGGTGCATTGTTCTTACAGCAAAAATCTAAGGATGCTAGCAAAATTTTAAATGCTGATGCACCGATGGTAATTCAAATTAAATTAGTTTCAAACAGTGTTACCCGAGAAAAATTTGTGGAATCTGTTCGCGAAGGTTTTAATAATGCAAGCCATGGAAAAGCAACAAAAGAGCAAATCAGCAAATTCATAAATTCTTTTTCTGGATCATTTAAAAAAGGTGATAAAATTAATTTCGAATACCTTCCAAATAAAGGAGTTGCTGTTGAGAAAAATGGCACACAATTGTGTGTAATTGAAGGTTTAGAATTTAAAAAAGCCCTTTTTTCAATATGGCTTGGAAATGTACCTGCTGATGCAAATTTGAAAGAAGGAATGTTAGGAAAGGAATAAACTAAATTATTCCTTAATGAATTTTGAATAATAAGTCCTTTCTGCTTTTTTAACTTCAATATAATAGATGCCTTTTGCTAAGAAATCAATTTTTTGATTTGGAGTAAATTTGTTTTCTGAAAGCAACTTTCCGTTTAGGTCATAAAATGAAACGGATTCACCATTTATTCCATTAATGTTAATTTCATTTGTTGCTGGATTTGGATATACTGAAAAGTTTGACTCAGCTAATTCATTGGTGTTTAATAATCCTAAATAAACAGAATCAGAATATTCACAGTCATTTGAATCTAAAATAGTGAGTGAATACCATCCTGGATTAAGATAAACGATAGTAGATTCTGTACTTTGCTGTCCTTCCCAAATAAATGAATAGGGAGGAGTTCCACCTTCAACAGCCGAAAATATGGAGCCATCGAATGAATTTACACCACTCGCTAGTGTTGTAGTAAAAGTATTACTTAGAGCTAAGGGTTCATTTAATGTAATTTGAATTGTTGGACTCATACATCCATGTGAATCAACCCCATAAATTTCGTAGTCGCCCGTAGGAAGTTGATATAGAATTACAGGGTCAATTATTTGATTGTTTAGAAAAATAACATAAGGAGCAGTTCCTCCACTAGCTGAGGTAAGAATACTTCCATTTGATTCTCCGTTGCAAAGCACATCGTTTCCTTCTAAATCAATTAAGAAGTTGTCGGGTTCAGCAACAATAAATTCTAGCGTATCAATGCAAACGCGTGTATCTTCTGCTATTAATTGATAGGTTCCAGCGCTTAAATTTGTTATAGATTGAGTTGCTCCACCACTTGACCAAGAATAAGTTACTGAATCACTTAAAGCCCTATTAAAAACTTGTATGTATCCTGTTGCTCCATTGTTACACAAAACATTTCCTACAAATGAAGAATCAATTACTGGAGCAGAAAAAGGCACAAATACAGAATCTGTAACAAGGCAACCATTTGCATGGGTAATAATAACTGAGTTCCATCCTTCTACTAAGTTGTTATTAGGTTTTGTTGTAATTCCATTTTCCCATAAAAATGTACAGGTACTAAACATACATTGACAACCAGATGAATTTACTACTGCAGCTCCATTTTCATCTTCGGGACAGGTTGGTGCCATTATTCCTCCAAAGCTAATTACGAAGGGATCAATTAGAGTAAAGTTCCTTATTTCAAAACAATCTAATGAATTTGTAACCTGCACCCAATAGTTTCCTGCGCTGAGATTTTGAAGTGAAGAGCTTGTACTCCCAGTTGACCATAAATAGGTGTGAGGTCCGCCTCCATTTACAAGTGTTAAGTTAATTGACCCATCTGCAAATCCATTACAGCTAGGTTGAATTATTGAAGCATTTGAAATTACGCTTCCAGGTCCACAATCTGTGCTAGATAAATAATATTCTCCATTATTATTTGTTCCTAAATAAGAACCCCAGGCAATTCCAGCATTTGGGATACTACTGTTTAATTCTATAAGATTTAAATAGATTCCTTTCCATCCAACTGGGTTTAAACTGTCTTTTTTGTAGCTATAAATTAGATCTATGTTATTATCTTGGTCAATATCTCCAAAATAAGGAGTAGAACCAAGATTTACGCCAGCTCTAGTATTTCCTAATTGTGAAATCAGTCCATTAGCAAAATCAAGCGCATGAATTTTATTTTTGTAGTACCCATTTTCAAAATAATTTACTGAAATTACTGCTTCATCAAGTCCATTGTTATCAAGATCTAAGGCAGCGGCGGCAGCATAATTTGATTTTCCAATACTATCTTTAAACAATACTTGGCCTGTTTCTCCATCTAGCATAACTTGATAGAAATCTGAATAAGAAGGAGCTATACCTTTAAATAGTACTAAAAAAACATCTGGATTTAAATCACTTGAAAATCTTCCAATTGTAGGCGCTGCACTAGACTCTGTTCCTTGAAGTTGATAATTCCAAGTAGTAGAAAAATCACTTCCTTTAATTTTAGAAAACTTACCTCCGAACGCCTGAATAAATATATCATAAGAATTATCAGGAGTTTTATAAATCGATGCAGGAGCAATAAATCCTTTGCTAAGATCACTTGCTAATTCAACAGAGTTTGTGAGGGTATTATTTAATAAGTCGGCTAGTTGACTAGCCCAGAATGAACCTCCTAAATTTTCACCACCTGTTCCATAAAGAATCCATTGTGTTCCATTATTTTGAATGTCTGCAACAATCGGAGAACAATAAGTCTCAGCACTATCAGGAACTACCGCTTTTGCAATTAAGGCCCCATTAAGACCATTCACAATCATTAAATATCCTGGCGGGCGATTTGTTTCCCATTCAGGTGCTGAATGATCTCCACCGTTTGTGACCAAAATATCTGGAATGCTGTCGTTATTTACATCGCTTATAAATTGCGGGTTATAAAAATTGTACAAACCGCTATCTGCAGGATTAACACTATAGGGAAAATAATCCCAGATTAATGAGCCGTTAGCTCCGTTAATGGCTAGTAATTGTGCTTGGCGACCAGTGATAAAAACATCTTTAACTCCATCGCCTGTAATATCTTGAAATATCGCGCTACCAAAAACTTCATTTCTTGATGGTCTTTTCCACAAAAGAGATCCGTTTAAGCCATTGTAGGCCATAATTCCATTGTTGCTGTAAATACCGTCTGTTCCACCACCGATTACAATATCTTCAATTCCATCTTGATTTAAATCGCAAGCTCTTGGGGATGATAAGGTTGGAATTGAGTCTGTAAACGCTTGCCAATTATTAAGTTGGGCTATTACATTTAGATTTAAAAGAAAAATTGTTATGAATAAAAAAGTTGATTTCATTGTGTTTTTTTTCAAAGTTAAGAAAGTTAAGAAATATATTTTTAAAAAGCTTTTCGTTGCATGTATTATTTTAACAAAAATTACCCTCATAAAGTTCCTTATTCTTACTTTTGCAGAAACAAAATTGAATGAAAATCTACAATAATATTCTGGAAACAATTGGAAATACTCCAATTGTTCGCATTAATAAATTAGCGAAAGATGTTTCCGCGCAAATTTTTGCCAAGATTGAGACAACTAATCCAGGAAATTCTGTGAAAGATAGAATGGCAATAAAAATGATTGAAGACGCTGAAAAATCTGGTTTACTAAAGCCAGGAGGCACAGTAATTGAAGGCACTTCAGGAAATACAGGAATGGGATTAGCACTCGCTTGCATCATCAAAGGATACAAATTAATTTGTGTTTTAAATGACAAGCAATCAAAGGAAAAAATGGATATTTTACGTGCGGTTGGATCTGAAGTGGTTGTTTGTCCAACAGCTGTGGAGCCAACAGACCCTCGTTCGTATTATTCAGTTTCAAGAAGATTGGCAACAGAAATCCCTAATTCTTGGTATGTAAATCAATACGATAATTTATCCAATAGAACTGCACATTACGAGCAAACAGGTCCTGAAATCTGGGAGCAAACCGAAGGAAAAATAACTCATTTTGTTGTTGGTGTTGGAACAGGCGGAACAATTTCTGGTGTTGGAAAATATCTAAAAGAGAAGAATCCCAATATTAAAATTTGGGGAATAGATACTTACGGTTCGGTTTTTAAAAAGTATAAGGAAACTGGAATTTTCGATCAAAATGAAATTTATCCATACATAACAGAAGGTATTGGTGAAGATATTCTTCCGGCAAATGTTGATTTTGATGTTATTGATTTATTTGAAAAAGTAACAGATAAAGATGCTGCCGTTTATACACGTCGTTTGGCTCGAGAAGAAGGAATTTTTGTAGGTAATTCTGCTGGTTCAGCTATAAAAGGTGTTTTACAATTAAAGGATAAGCTCACAAAAGATGACATTGTTGTTGTTCTGTTTCATGACCATGGAAGTCGATATATTGGAAAAATATTTAACGATGATTGGATGAGAGAGCGTGGATTTTTAGAAGAAAACTTAAATTCTGCTAAAGATTTAGTAGCTAAAAACAAAGAGATGCCCCTTGTTTTTTTGTATTCTGAAGAATTAGTTTCTCACGCAATTGCAAAATTGACTAAGAATGGTATTTCACAAATTCCTGTATTAAAAGACAATAAATTTGTAGGTTCTATTGATGACAGTCAAATCTATAAAATTTTGGTAGAACAACCTGAATTGCGAGACGCTCCAATATCATCAATTATGGGTGCACCTTTTCCAATAGTTAAAGAGGAAACAAGTATTGCAGAGATTTCAAAATTAATTTCAAAAGATTCTGCAGCTGTTTTAGTTGAACTATCTGATGGTAGCTTTCACATTCTAACTCGCTACGATATTATATCCGCAATGTCCTAATGACAAAGAAGGTCATTATAGATCAAATGCAACGAAGTGTTGAACTTTCTTTTCCGCTAAAGCGTATTGTATCTCTTGTCCCTTCTCAAACCGAATTATTACATTATTTTGGACTAGAACAGGAAGTTGTAGCAATCACAAAGTTTTGTATTCATCCAAATAATTGGTATGCTGAGAAACAACGAATTGGAGGGACTAAGAAATTAAATATAGATCAAATTATTGCTTTAAAACCGGACTTAATAATTGGTAATAAAGAAGAAAATACAAAGGAAGATATTTCTATTTTGGAAAAGGTTGTTCCAGTTTGGATGAGTGATGTAAACACATTTGATGCTGCTTTGGATTTTATTCTTGACATAGGATCACTTTTCGGAAAAATAGAAATTGCCAAAACTCTAATTACTGAAATTACAAGTAGATTTCAAAAATTAGAAACGATAGGTCAGGGCAGAAGTGTCTTGTATTTTATTTGGGATGAACCGCCTTATGTTGTTGGCAAAAATACTTTTATAGATGCGATTATTTCTAAAATTGGATTTACTAACGTTTGTAAAGCTGACCGTTATCCTGCATTAGCTGATTTAAAAAATATCAATCCAGATTTTGTGTTTTTAAGTTCGGAGCCCTTTCCTTTTTCTGAAAATCACAGCAAAAAATTCCAGGAATTATTTCCGTCATCCAAAGTGATTTTAGTAGATGGCGAGATGTTTTCATGGTATGGCTCTCGCATGTTGTTAGCAAGTGATTATTTCAATTCTTTTTTAAAATAAATATGCGCGATGAAAGACATATTCTTTTTTATGATGGCACTTGCGGAATTTGCAGTCGCAGTGTTCGTTTTATTTTAAAAAACGAATCTGATGAAAGACTAAATTTTGCAGCTCTTCAAAGTGATTTTTCAAGTGAATTCCTTCGTAATTTTGATATTGAAAGCAGTAATTTAACAACGCTCTATTTTTATTCAAACGGAGTTATTTATTCTAAATCTCGCGCACTATTTGCCCTACTCCTTTTTTTAAAATGGTATTATTCTTTTTTTTATTTGGGATTTCTAATTCCTAGGTTTATTCTTGATTTTTTCTACGATATACTTGCAAAGAATAGAAAACGTTTTTTTTCTAGTACCTGTGACTTAAATATGTTTTCAAAAAGTAGATTTATTCCTTAATTTTTTACCACTGAAACGCTTTTTCATCTAGCCATTTGTCCTGAACGCGCATTGTTTGTTCAATAATATCTCTTACGCAGCATTTACCACCATCATAAGGAGATTGATAAGAAACAATCATTTTCACATCTATTGCAGCATCTTGTGGGCAGGTAGAAAGACCTACTTTTTTTAAAACCGGAATATCTGGAATATCATCTCCCATGTATAAAATTTCAGCATCTTTAAGTTTGAACCTCTTTTTGATGTCTTCATAGCACCTTAATTTTTCATGAACAGATAAATGAACTTCAGTAACACCAAATTCCATGAGTCTAGTTCTCACTTCTTCAGAATTTCCGCCAGAAATAATGAAAATATTGTAGCCCATTTTTGCTGCGTATTGTAAGGCATAGGCATCTTTAGAATGAATGGCGCGGACAATTTCATCTTTAAAATGGTACACTTTTCCATCTGTCAAAACTCCATCAACATCAAAGATAAAAGTGCTAATAGTGTTTAATTTTTCTTTGTAGCTAATCATTTTTATATGTTTCAATAATACTTTTTGTTAATAGTTTATATAGTTCTAAGCTTGTACCAGTCAATAAATGTTCGTGTTCAGCAATAACTGATAAGTCCATTCTTCTTGCAGGCCCAGTTTGTGCGTTTTTTGCTCCTAATTCCTGAATTTTTGAGAATGTTTCATTGAGAATTGGCTTAAACAGCTCCCAATCAAGATGATTCTTTTGCGCTTCGTGTTGTGCAATATAAACGATGTGATTTGCGAAATTATTAACAATCACTGCTGATAAATGAATTAATTTCCGCTGTTCTGAATTACTAAATTGAAAGGAGAAATCAAGTTTTTCGCAGAGTTCTGAAAGTAAGCCAAGAAGGTGAATATTCTTTGCTTCCAGAAGAATTGGAATTTGATCAACTTCTAGCTTTCTATTCTCTGTAAATGTTTGAAGGGGGTAAAAAACCCCACAATTTGGGTGATTTATTTCTGCCAAGTCAATCGAGCCAGCAGTATAAGCGATAAATTGCTTTTCTGGAAAGGAATTAATAATTTTTACAACAGATTCATCATTTGTAGCTACAAGAATTAAATCTGCTTGAAGTTCCAGGTAGTTTTCTGTATAATGACAATTTAGTTTATTTGCTAAAGGAATTCCGGTGTCATTATTCCGACTAGAAACAGCAAAAACTTCAATATCATTTTCATAAAACAATGAGCCAAGGGTATTTGCAACTTTTCCAGAGCCTATTATAGCAATTGATTTAATGTCGTATATAGACATCATTTCCCATGACATTGCTTATATTTCTTTCCGCTTCCGCAAGGGCAAGCATCGTTTCTTCCCACTTTAGGATCTACAACAATTGGTTGTCTTTTTTCTTCTTGCGGCATTGAATTTTGAATTGCTTGCTGAAAACCTTGTCTTCCCTGAAATTGAGGAAGTGGGGTGGAAGAAGTACGATCAGAATTTGTTTGAGATTTTTCGTAGTTACTCTGTTTTTCGTCCTGATTTGTACTTTTTAGTTGCTGTTCAACAGGAATATCCATTCGCATTAATAAATCTACAGCCTCTTCATTCAAACGATTCATCATCGACTTAAACAATTCATACGACTCAAGTTTATAGACTACAAGCGGATCTTTTTGCTCATACGTTGCGTTGTTTACAGCGGATCTCAAATCATCCATTTCGCGTAAATGTTCTTTCCACTCATCATCAATTTTTGAAAGGATAATATTTTTTTCAAACGATTTAGAGATGATTTTACCTTGAGTAGAATAGGCATCTTCGAGGTTAACAATCAGTTCCATTTCTCTTCTGCCATCACTTAACGGGAATACAATATTTTTGTATTTATTTGACATTGTTTCGTAGACATGTTTTATTTGTGGAAGCGCTTTAGCTGCGATTTTATCGCACTTTCGATCGTATTGTTCTCGCATTCCTTGGTAAACTTTATCGACTAATAACCCTTTATCCATACTTAAGAATTCAGCTTCATCTACTGGGGAATCAATACCAATCAATCGAACTAATTCCAATTCAAAATCATGAAATGTTCCTTGTCCGTTAAATGAAACAACGGAGCTGCATAACTCATAAAACATATTGTCAACATCAATGTCCATTCGATCACCGAAAAGTGCATTTTTACGTTTCTTGTATATTTTTACGCGTTGAGCATTCATTACATCGTCGTATTCAAGTAGGCGTTTACGCATTCCAAAGTTGTTTTCTTCTACTTTTTTCTGTGCTCGTTCTATAGATTTTGAAACCATGCCATGGGAAATAACTTCACCCTCTTGTAAGCCCATTCTATCCATTAATTTAGCAATTCGTTCTGATCCAAATTTACGCATCAAATCATCTTCAAGTGAAACAAAAAAGCGAGAAGAACCTGGATCTCCTTGTCGACCCGCTCGACCTCTTAATTGTCTATCTACACGTCTTGAATCATGTCTTTCAGTTCCAATAATTGCTAATCCACCGGCTTCTTTCACACCTTCACCAAGTTTGATGTCTGTCCCACGTCCCGCCATATTTGTAGCAATTGTAACAGCTCCTGGTAATCCAGCATTAGCAACGATTTCAGCTTCTTTTTGATGGTATTTTGCATTCAAAACTTGGTGCTGAATTTTCTTCATTTGGAGCATTCTACTTACCAATTCTGAAATTTCAACCGTTGTTGTACCAACTAAAACAGGTCTTCCAGCGGCTACAAGAACTTCTATTTCCTCAATTACAGCATTGTACTTTTCGCGTGCAGTTTTATAAACAAAATCGTCTTGATCTTTTCTAGTTACAGGGCGATTTGGAGGCACCACAATTACATCTAATTTGTAAATATCCCAAAATTCCTTTGCTTCAGTTTCAGCTGTACCAGTCATTCCAGCAAGCTTGTGATACATTCTAAAATAATTCTGTAGTGTAACAGTTGCATAGGTTTGCGTAGCAGCTTCTACCTGAACATTTTCTTTTGCTTCGATTGCTTGGTGTAGACCATCAGAATACCTTCTTCCCTCCAAAATTCTTCCAGTAGATTCATCTACAATTTTAACTTTTCCATCTAAAAGAACATATTCTACTTCCTTTTCAAAAAGCGTATAGGCTTTTAATAACTGACTAACAGAATGAATACGTTCAGATTTTATAGAATACTCTCTAACTAAAGCATCTTTTATTTCGAGGTATTTTTCTTTATCTAAATTTTGTTTTTGAAGTCCCGCAATTTCTGCCCCAATATCAGGCATAATAAAGAAATTTCTGTCTTCAGAACCTGAAACAAGATCAATTCCTTGGTCTGTTAATTCAATAGTATTATTCTTTTCATCAATTACGAAAAACAAATCTTTATCGATTTTTTTCATTTGTTTTCCTTGCTCTTGCATGTAAAAATTTTCTGTTTTCTGCAAATGGACTCTGATTCCTGGTTCAGATAAGAATTTTATGAGTGTTCTGTTTTTT
The DNA here is from genome assembly GCA_044358215.1 of Crocinitomicaceae bacterium. Taxonomy (GTDB): domain Bacteria; phylum Bacteroidota; class Bacteroidia; order Flavobacteriales_D; family Crocinitomicaceae; genus UBA952. The sequence goes on along the minus strand of JBIKOE010000015.1, from coordinate 17,561 downwards.
GGTAAACCTCTAAAAGCACGCAATAAGGCAATTCCTCCATCTTCAAGCATCTTTTTTGCTTCATTTTTATCTTCAGGTGGTGTATTTATAACAGTCAATAATTTTTTTGCTTCGATAAGACATTGTTGCACATACTGTTTTTGTGCTGCTACAACTTTTTCAATTCTTGGTTTCAGTTCATGAAACTCATGCTCATCTCCTTTTGGGGTTGGTCCAGATATAATTAAGGGAGTACGAGCATCATCAACTAATACTGAATCGACCTCATCAACAATTGCATAATGGTATTTTCTTTGAACTAAATCATCAATATGTCCGGCCATGTTATCTCTTAAATAATCAAAGCCAAACTCATTATTTGTTCCAAAAGTTATGTCTGCGGCATAAGCATTTCTTCGTGCGCTTGAGTTTGGTTGATGTTTGTCAATGCAATCAACAGTAAGGCCGTGAAATTGATAAATTGGCCCCATCCATTCAGAGTCGCGTTTTGCTAGGTAATCATTAACAGTAACAATGTGAACACCTTTTCCAGCGAGTGCATTTAAGTATACAGGTAAAGTTGCGACTAGCGTTTTTCCTTCACCTGTTTGCATTTCTGCTATGTTTCCTTTGTGAAGACAAGCACCTCCCATGAATTGCACATCGTAATGAACCATGTTCCAGACAATTTTTGTTCCTGCTGCCGACCATTCATTGTGCCAAATAGCTTGATCGCCTTTTATCGTGATACCATCTTTTTTTACAGCTAATTCACGATCAAAATCTGTTGCAGTTACAACAAGTTGACCATTATTGGACCACCTTAAAGCAGTTTCTTTAACAACTGCAAATGCTTCGGGAAGTATTTTGAGCAGACTTAATTCAATCTGTTCATCGATTGCTTTTTCAAGTTTATCAATTTTATCAAATAAATCTTCTTTGTTTTCTATTGCTGTATTTATATCGTCAGCTTCTTTTCGCAACTCAGAAATTTCATTTTCGAGACTTAATTTCTCTTTTTGAATTAAATCTTTAAAATGACTGGTCTTTTCTCTCAACTCGTCATCACTCAAATTCTTTATCTGAGCATTAAAAGCAAGTGCCTCTTCAACATATGGCCAATAAAACTTTTTATCTTTTGTATTTTTGTCGCCAAAAATTTTTTTTAGTAGGTCCCCAATCATTAACTTGATATTTTACAAGCATCAAAGTTAAGCTTTATATAGTTAATTTGTTTTGTTTCTCTTAACTATCTTGTATTTTTTTTTAATACCATATTTCACTCTTAATTTGAAAGCTTGTCAAGAAGTTTTGTTAATTATTTCTTCAAGTATTTCTATACTATGCAAGCGAATTAAATTTATCTTTGTAGCATGCATGAAATGATATTAATCTTAGATTTTGGTTCACAGTATACACAGTTAATTGCTAGAAGGATTCGTGAATTAAATGTGTATTGCGAAATTCACCCCTGGAATAAAATACCAAAAATTGAATCAAATGTTAAAGGTGTAATTCTTTCAGGCAGCCCATTTTCTGTCAGAGATGCTTCTTCTCCTCTTCCAGATTTGTCAGAAATAAAAGGAAAAACCCCCCTTTTAGGTGTTTGTTTCGGAGCACAATTTTTGGCGCATCATTTCGGCGGAGAGGTGTTACCATCTTCTACACGTGAATACGGGCGTGCAAATCTTTCTTTTGTTGATTCAAACAATATTTTAACAAAAGGAATGTCCAATGATTCACAAGTTTGGATGTCACACGGAGATACAATTGCTCAAATACCTTCCAATTATTCAATTATTTCAAGCACAAAGGATGTTGAGATTGCTGGATATGCTATTAACAATGAACAAACATTCGGCATACAATTTCATCCTGAGGTTTATCATACTAGCGAAGGAAAATTATTACTTTCTAATTTTATAGTTTCTATTTGTAAGTGTAGCTGTGATTGGACGCCTGATTCATTTGTAGAAGAAACTATTAAAGACTTACAAACTAAACTTGGTAATGATAAAGTTATTTTGGGTTTATCTGGAGGTGTTGATTCTACTGTAGCAGCAATTTTGTTACACAAGGCTATTGGTGAGAATCTTCATTGTATTTTCGTTGATAATGGGCTTTTGCGTAAAGATGAATTTGAAACAGTTCTAGATTCTTACAAAGGAATGGGTCTAAATATTAAGGGAATAGGTGCTGCTGATAAGTTTTACAAAGAACTTAAAGGTCTAACTGATCCCGAATTGAAAAGAAAAGCAATAGGCAAAGTATTTATAGAAGTTTTTGATGAAGAATCAAAAAAGGTTAGTGGTGCAAAATGGCTCGGACAAGGTACAATTTACCCTGATGTAATTGAGTCAATTTCTGGCACGGGTGGCCCTTCTCAAACTATTAAATCTCACCATAATGTTGGAGGTTTACCAGATTACATGAAATTACAAGTTGTTGAACCATTACGTTTACTTTTTAAAGATGAAGTTAGGAGAATTGGACGATCTTTAAAAATTGACAATAAACTTTTGGAACGTCATCCTTTTCCTGGACCAGGTTTAGGAATAAGAATACTTGGCGAGGTTAGTTTGGAAAAAGTAAGGATTCTCCAAGAAGTTGATGCAATTTTCATCAATGGTTTAAAAGAAGATGGATTGTATGACACTGTTTGGCAAGCAGGGGCAATCTTTTTACCTATTCAATCTGTTGGTGTGATGGGCGATGAGCGAACTTATGAAAATGCGATTGCACTTAGAGCAGTTTCCTCAACTGATGGAATGACAGCTGATTGGTGTCATTTACCCTATGAATTCTTAGCTAAAATATCAAATAAAATTATTAATCAGGTTAAAGGAATAAATAGGGTGACCTATGACATTAGTTCAAAGCCACCTGCGACAATAGAATGGGAATAAAATAAAGAGCATGAAAACTACTTTTATTTATCTTTCACTATGGCTTTTCCTTTTTAGCAATTTATTTGCTCAGCAATATGTTCCAGTTACAATTATTGAAGGAAATTATTTTTACAACCATAAGGTAATTAAAGGTAATTCACTTTTTGATCTTCAGCAAATGTATTCCTGCCCTGCCGAAGATATTTTAAATGCTAATGAAGGAATCGAAAGGGGGCTTGATGCAGGTGAAATAGTTTTTATTCCTGTTCATAAAAAAACAATAACTCATATTGTTATTGCAAATGAAAGCATATCCTCTTTATCGCGCTTATTTTCTGTCCCTATTGATTCTATCATAAAATATAATCCAAATTCTGAAATCCAATTAAAAATAGGCCAAAAATTAAGTATAAAAGATGCAATTATTCCAATTTTAAATGAAATATCTAACAATGGTGAAGAAAATATAAATGACCTATCTACTATAAAATTTAGACCCTCTCCAAGGTCAAATTTATTTAATAATGACTTGTTTGTTTTACACGAAGTTCAGGATCAAGAAACACTTTATACAATATCGAAACGTTACATGGTTTCAATAGATAATTTAAAAGAGTTAAATAATTTAAAAAAGAGTAAAATATCTCCTGATGATGTATTAAAAATTAAATTAAAACAGGAAAATAAAGGAGATATAGACCAACGAAATGTTCCACCTTTACAGGAAACAGAAACTATTCAATTCCCCTCATTAAAGGATAAAAAATCTTTGTCAGTTGCTTTATTTCTTCCTTTTAATTTAGATTCTCAGGCAGATGGAAAAAAATCTACATCCAATGCAGCCATTGAGTATTATATGGGGGCAAAATTAGCAATTGATTCTTTAAGTGATTTAGGTTTTAAAGCAGAATTTTTTATTTACGATTACTTTGATAAAACTAAAAGTTTGCAAACTATTTTAGAACAAAAATCCTTTCTTGCAATGGATATAATAATTGCACCACTTCATCAAAAAGAAGCAGAAATTGTTGCTGAATGGGCTTTAAAGAATAATGTCAAAATGATTTATTCTGTTACTTTTTCAAACTTTTTATTTGAAAATAAAAATGCGTATGCAATGGTTACGAATAACAATATACTTCTTGAAAAACTTGCTAAAGAATTGATAAGAACTAAAAAAGACCAACAACTTGTTCTGGTGAAAAGTGGAAATGCTGCAGATGATTTAATGTACCAACATTTTTTATCAGCATTTCGAGCTGAAGTTGCCTTAGGATATAATTCAAAAATAATTGAAGCTAACTATGATAATTATAAACTTTTTACTAAAAATGGTCGTTCAACATGCTTTATTTTTTTATCAAACGAAAAAGAAAAAGTAATCAACCTTTTAATTCATTGTAAAGAAAATGAATTATTTCAAGTTGTAGGATTAAAAGAATGGGTTGATTTTAAAGAAGTTAATGGTGAAATAAAAAATAAATTTTCTTTTTATTATATGGCGCCTAGTTATTTTTCATACAATGATCCTACATTAAAAATATTTCATAAGCTTTATAGAAAAAAATATAACGTAGATTTGACAAAAATGGCTTGTCTCGGTTATGATGTAGTTTATAATGCATGTAAGTATTTTATGACAGATAAAGTAGCTTCAACAGGACTGATTAGTAATTTTTCATTTGTTGAAAACCCTGATGGAAAAGGGTTTCAAAATACAGGGTGCTTCCTTCTTAAGTTTGAAGATTTTGAGTCTAAAATTTCATCTCCAAATGAATAAGTCTCAAATAGAAACAGAATTTAGAAACCTTCAGATTTTAATTTGTGAGGAATTGGAACTGTTGGATGGCAATACGATATTTAAAGAAGATGCATGGACGCGCGATGAAGGTGGAGGAGGTTTTACCCGTACAATTACAGATGGAAATATTATCGAAAAAGGAGGAGTAGCTTTTTCTGCTGTTCATGGTAAAGTTAGTGATGCTATGAAAAGTCAATTGGCAATGTCTGATGGTGATTTCTTTGCATCTGGAGTTTCAGTCGTATTACATCCAAAACATCCAAGACATCCTATAATTCACATGAATGTTCGCTATTTTGAGCTGGATAACGGTACTTATTGGTTTGGTGGAGGAATTGATTTATCTCCTCATTATGTTGATTTAAGTGCTGCACGAGCTTTTCATCTGTCACTTAAAAAGGTTTGTGATAAATATAACCCCGAATTTTATCCAAAATTTAAATCTTGGGCAGATAATTATTTCTTCTTGCCTCATCGCAATGAAACAAGAGGAGTAGGTGGTATATTTTTTGACAATCAGAATGAAAATTCCGGACTTTTAAAAGAGCAATTATTAAATTTCTGTTTGGATTTAGGTCGAATATTTCCACTTATTTATAGAGAGCAGATTGAATTTAAAGCTTTGGAAATAGCAACTTTAGAAGAATTAAAATGGCAAGCATTAAGAAGAGGGCGCTATGTTGAATTTAATTTATTACATGATCGTGGAACTAAATTTGGAATTTATTCTTCCGGAAGAACTGAGTCAATTTTAATGAGTATGCCACCAATGGCAAATTGGGAGTATAATTTTACTCCTGAAGAAAATTCAGAAGAAGCAAAAACACTTGCTTTACTGAAGTCAGATCCAAAATTCCTTTATTAAATTACATTTATTTCGCTTGTAATTATAATCTCAGGATTTAAACTTTCCTTTACAGAACAATATTTGTCAATTGAAAGCTGAATAGCTCTCTGTACTTTATTTAAATCAATTTCCTTATTCATCGTAAATACTAGATGAATTTCTTCAAAGGGACTTGGTACACTATTTTTCTTTTTTGCATCCACAGAAACTGTATAGTTGTCTAGTTCAATACTTTGTTTGTTAAGAATCATTAAAATATCGATAGAAATACATGCAGCCAGAGCACCTGCTAAAAGCTCCATTGGTGTTAATCCCTTCTCTTTTCCACCAATATCTTTTGATGAATCAATTTTACAGATTGTACCATTTTCATTTTCTAACTCAAAAACATAGGGTTTTTCTCGTCGATTTAATTCTAATTTCATTTTTTTTGTTAATTATTATTGGGAATGATCCTTTAAAAGTTAAAAATTTGGATTGTGAAACACAAACAATTAACCCTTGAGCAAAGATATGCAATAGAGCATATTTTGAAAGAAAAACATTCAAAAAAATCTATTATTACCACATTGGGATTAGTTGAATCGACATTCTATCGTGAACTTAAGCGTAAAAGCAAGAAGCAGGTTTATCATGTGCATCATGAAAATATGTTAGCAGAAGAACGCAGAAAGCCTGGTCATTACAAGACCGTTTTTACTTCTTAAATGAAGAAAACAATTAAAGATAAATTGCAAAATATTCAATGGTCACTAGAACAAATTGAAGGCTAGTGTAAAACAATAGATATAAAAATCAAATTAATAAGACACTATTTCCCTTTTCAGATGGAATTGGACAAGGTAAGTATTCAGGATACTTTACTGGTAATAAATAAGTTAAATGTTAGACCGAGAAAAATTTAGGGCTTTAAAACACCCAATTATCTTTTTTCTAAATATAGTTATAAAAATCAACCTGGATTCTGCGTTTGAATGTACCCCTTTTAAGATATGTTTACCATTTTTAAAATAGTAAACTTTATATCGTAAATTTGTAAAAATTTAATTATCACTTAATGCCCTTCTCTAAAGATTCTAAAATAAATTTCTTGAACATTGGCTTAATGTTAATTACAGCAGTATTTGCTTTTTTCTTGCCTTTCGAGACATTTTTACTTGCTTATGCATTCCTTGGTCCTTTACATTATCTCACTGAAATTAGTTGGCTTCACGATAGACAATATTTTACGAAGGGAAAATATGATTTCGTGCCTCTTTTATTAATTGGTGTAGCATTATCGTACGCTGCTTTTGCTAAAGACTTTGATTTTAACATTGATTTCTATAAAGAATTTGTTGCTTTGAACCTTTTTGACAAATTGCTTGTATTGGCGCTATTTAGTTCACTTCTTTTCGCTTTTGTTAAAAATTTAGTGGTGAAAATTATCGCAATTTTGTTCATATTTATTTTTATTTCCGGTTGGTTAGCTCCTGAAAATGCAACTGAAAATTCGAAAAGTACAACTATTTTTGCATTAACCTCATTGGTTCCAACTTTAATTCATGTGTATTTATTTACGGGCTTATTCATGTTGTTCGGTGCTTTGAAATCAAGAAGTAAAACAGGACTTCTTTCTGTACTTGCTTTTATCATCATCCCAATCTATCTTGTTTATGGACTTCCGGTTACGCCGAAAAAAAATTATATCTCTGACTATGGAAAAGAGGCATACTATGCAGATGGAGATGGTTTCTTTTATACAAATGTTAGTATTATGGATCATTTTAGACTTATTAATGAACCTAATCTAACCAACAAGCAATACCTTGATTCTATTATAAATAAAGATTCCAAAACAAATCAGACTCCAATTGAGGAAAGACAAAGAATTACAGATTCACTGAGCGATAAATTAAACCAGGCATTCATTGTTCCAAATCCTGAAAGTGAGTATTACATGCGACCAATACCCGCAAAATTAGCCATACCTATTGAATCAAAAGATTATTATTGGAACTATGTCTTTTTCTCTGGTTTCGGCATCATGCTCATGCGTTTTATCGCTTTTGCGTACATGTACCACTACTTAAATTGGTTCAGTAAAACAGAAGTCATTCGTTGGCACAAAGTCCCTAAAATACGTTTTGTCGCTGTTTTACTTTTATGGCTAACAGCTTGTGCTTTGTACGCCTATAATTATTCCTTAGGTCTTAGTTTTCTTTTCTTTTTAAGTTTTACACATGTTCTACTAGAATTTCCTTTAAACATGGTTTCTATTGTCGGAATTGGAAAAGAAACATATCAAATAGCTACAAAAGGATTTAAGAAGCTTGACTAAAATTTAATTCAAAAGTTAATCTTACTTTTTTCTTGTTTTAGTTTAAATGGCTCAAAAATGTTTTATTGAAATAGTTAATAAATCATTCAACATTTTTCATCAATTTCTTTAGAAAAGGAGCAGCGATAATAACAACAATTCCTGTGATTATTCCATAAATTGCTAATTGATGATAACCTTCAGTATAAAGATCTAATTTTACACTTGCGCTAGCATTATCATCGGGAGAAGCCATTCCAGCTCCTAGAATTCCAGCAACATACTGACCGTAAGCACTCGCTAAGAACCATAAGCCCATCATAACTCCCCAAAGTTTTTTTGGAGAAAGCTTTGTCATCAAGGATAAGCCAATTGGAGAAAGCAACAATTCCGCTAGCGTTATAACAAAATAGGCAGCAGTAAAAACAAGAAGAGAGGTTTTACCGTCTGCATCAGCAAAAAAGCGGTTCACATAAAAGACGTAGAAAGCACTACCTAAAAATAAAAATGCCATTCCAAATTTCACGAAATAATTGGGTTCAATTTTTCTTTTTTTCATCCAAATCCAAAGTAATCCGATTAAAGGGCTAAAAAGAACTACAAATAAAGAATTAGAAGAATTATTTACGACATTTGGATCCATGTTAAAAAAGAATAAGTCCGTATGTAAATTGTCTTTTGCAAACAAACTTAAGGAGCCACCACTTTGCTCGAAGAATGCCCAAAATAAAATTGATAGCAGAATAAATACGAGTGCTGCAAGCATTTTTTTATTTTCTTCCCAACCTAGTTTAAGCATTTCATATATCAAATAGATCAGAGTTGCAGGTCCAATTACATACATAAAAATATCAGTATAACGCGTGTTTGTTATCATAAGATAAATACATGGCAGAATTAAAATTGAGCCAGCATAAACCATCCATTGATTTCTTTTTGCAGTACTTGGGTTACTTGTAGCAGGTGGCAATCCAATTGGCCCAAGCTTTGATTTCGTAACTAAAAATGTAGCTAATCCAAGAATCATAAATCCTCCTGAAAGTAAAAAAGCGACATCCCACGAATACATTTTCCCAACGAAAACACAAATCGCACCTCCGAAAAGCGCACCAACATTTATACCTGCATAAAATAATCCAAAGCCAGCATCTCGTCGAGCATCACCTTCTTTGTACAATTCTCCCACCATTGTAGAAATATTCGGTTTAAAAAATCCAGTTCCAATAATTAAAAGGCAGATGCCATAATAAAAATAATCATGAGCTGAAATCCCCAAAACAACACTTCCAGTAATCATAAGAATTCCACCCCAAAGCAATGATTTTTGGAAGCCCAAAATTTTATCAGCAAACAGACCTCCAATAAATGTGAAAGCATAAACAAATGCTTGAATTGCACCATATTTTAGATTTGCACTCTTATCACTAAGCAATAATACATCCACCATAAAAACAGTGAGCATACCACGGTTTCCGTAGAAACAGAAACGCTCCCACATTTCTATAAAAAACAAATACCACAATTGCTTGGGGTATTTGCCTTTAAAATCCTGTATTTGTTCTAAGGTTAAATTATTTTCCATATCAATTAATTCCTTTTTCTTTCATTACTCGGTTAAGTTGCTTTAATAAAATAAACATCAATAGCGTAGCAAACATTAATAAGATAAAATTAATCCAAAAGAAATTTGCTTTATCATCGTAAGTATCCCATAAACTAGCTAAAACGCCACTTAGTTTATTTCCAATGGAAGTTGACAAAAACCATCCTCCCATCATTAATGAAGTTATGTTGGTTGGACTTAATTTAGATACAATTGATAATCCCATTGGACTGAGGAATAGTTCCCCAATAGTTATGATGCCGTAATTAGCAACTAACCACCATACTGTTACTTTTTCCGAACCATTTCCACCAATATTAACTGCTGCAATCATCACTAATACAGAAAGCGCGGAAATTAGAAGTCCAAATGCAATTTTAGTAGGTGTACTCGGTTCTTTTTTTCTTCTTCGTAAAAACGTAAAGAAAGCTACAATAAGAGGTGTTAAAATAATTACCCATCCTGGATTTATTGATTGACTTAAATTCGTTGCCCAAAGTGATATTTTAGCACCTTCTTTAGGTAATTTTTCAGGAGCGACATTTCTAAAATAAATTGGATAATCAATTTCTTTTTCAACTATACCATTTTTCTTTTGAAGTCGAAAACTTGCATCATATTTATCTACTGAATCAAGTTTATATTCTACTTCTTTTGATAATTTGAGTCCATTAAATATATTTTCTGTTTTTCCTGAAATTTCTCTGTCAGTATAGCGATCTGCCCATGTATTTAAAGCTGAACCGTTTAATTTGAATACCGCCCAGAATAAAATTACAACTGCAAAAATAGTTAGTAAGGCACCGATTGGACGTTTATCTTCAACTTTGGCTTTAAAGTATAAACTCCCATAAAAAAATATAACAGGAATACAAGCAAAAATAAATGCATCAGTACTATCAGAGCCAAAAATAAAACTATTGGGATTTGTCTCAGATTGTATTCCTCCAAGTAACCAACCAATTACACCGAATACTAATGAAGGTAAAAGTATAAAAAGTACAATTTTATAAAATGGCATATCTCCTTCTTGAAAACCCTTTTTCTCAGTTTTATCACCGTAGTATTTTGTCCCTAAAAGAAATATAATTACACCAACAAACATTCCAAGTCCAGCAGCCATAAAAGCATAGTTCCATCCCAATAAAATTTGTAATGCGGCACCAAAAAAATTACAAATAAATGCACCAATATTTATTCCCATATAGAAAATATTGTATCCTTCATCTTTCTTGTCTTTGTATTTATCATCGTTATAAAAATTCCCAAGTAGAGTAGAAATATTTGGCTTAAAGAATCCATTTCCAACAATAACTAAGGTCATGGCAATGTAGAGCATCGTAATATTGTGAATGCCCATTAAAAAATACCCTGCACCCATCATTAATCCACCAATTACAATTGATTTTTTGTATCCTAAATAACGATCAGCAATTAAACCACCAATAAATGGCGTTAGGAAAACCAAGGCTATAAAAGTGCCATATAAGTCAGACGCTTCTTTTTCGGTCATTGCAAAACCAGATTCAACATCTTTAAGATACAAGGTAAAAATTCCTATCATCAAATAGTACCCGAAACGTTCCCACATTTCAGATAAAAACAAAAAAGGCAATGCTTTAGGATGTCTCTTCCACATAATTATATTACTTAAGTGTTATAAAAATTTAGATTAAATAATCAATCTAATTTAACTTGAGTCTCAATATGGTCGTTATGCATTCTTTTTTCCAACCAAGAACTCAGAATAAAAAGAATTGCAGCAGCAACGCCTGACATGATAATAAAGAGAATAAAAAACTCGTATAAATTCGTAATCTGAAATCCTACAAAACTAGTAGCTCCTCCATTACCATCTTCACCACCAGGGATAAGTGCGCTTAAAGTTCCTGCAAATTTATTGGCTGCGGCATTGGCCAAGAACCAAGTTCCCATCATTAATGAAGATAATCTTAGCGGTGCTAATTTAGAAACCATTGATAAGCCAATTGGTGACAAACACAATTCACCAATCGTGTGAATAACATATAAACCAAATAACCACCACATTGACACTTTATCACCGATACCCAAGCCTTTTACTGCAATTGCTATAACTACATATCCTAACGCAACTAATCCCAAGCCAATTGCCATTTTCTTTGGAGATGACGGCTCAAGTTTCCGAGCATATAAAAATCCCCATACAATTGTCATTATTGGGGCTAGAGCAATTACTGCTAATGGATTTACAGATTGAAAATAAGATGCTGGCATTTCCCAACCAAATAAAGTTCTTTCAGTTTGTCTATCTGCAAATAAGGTTAATGAAGCACCAGCCTGTTCAAATGCACCCCAGAAGAAAATAACGAAGAAAGCCAATATAAAAATTACAGAAATTCGTTGTATTTCAATTTTTGATAAGCTTTTATCGCTAAAAATTAAAATAGGCATTAGTACCATAGCGCCATAGATAAAATAGCTTATAATATCTAAATCGCTTTTAAACCATTGTTTAAAGTTTAACATAAAAAAGATAATAAATATTGATCCAATTATCATTCCAATGCTTTTGGGATCTAATTTTTTTACGGGAAGTCCAATAGGAACTCCATCTTCAGAGATTAGGTATTTTTTTTGTCCCAAAATAAATGCAACAAGTCCAATTAACATTCCTATTCCGGCGCATAAAAAACCCCATTTAAAATCCATCGAACCACAAACCAGAGGGGAAAAAAACGCGCCTAAATTAATACCCATGTAAAAGATTGTAAATGCACTATCAATTCTTCTATCATTGGCCGGGTATAACTGTCCAACCATTGTTGAAATATTTGGTTTAAAAAACCCATTTCCTATAATAATTGCTGTCAAACCCATCCACATTAGTGAAACTCCACCATCAGCTCCTGCAGAAGCACTAAAAAACATAAAAAACTGGCCAATTGCCATTAATAATCCACCGATTATAATACTTCTTCTATTCCCTAGAAATTTGTCGCATAAATAACCTCCTAAAAGTGGTGTTAAATAGACTAAACCTGTGTAACTACCATATATTTCAGACGCATCTGCGTCCTTCATTAATAGTATTTTAGTCATAAATAAAATAAAGATTGCTCTCATTCCATAATAACTGAATCGCTCCCACATTTCAGTGAAAAAGAGAAAGTAAAGTCCTTTGGGATGACCTGTTTTTATTGCTACACTGTCTGTTTGATTTAAGTCTGCTGCCATAATTTTATATTTAGTTTGAAGCCGAATATAATAATAAAAATTATAAAGTGTCTAATTTAAGTTTTTAACAATATAAAATATCCAAAAACAATTCCTTATTTTAGCAAAAATATAAACTGCAAAAACCATGAAAATATTTACACTTTTTATTGCTTCTTTTTGTTCATTCGGCATTTCATTTGGGCAACTTTTTTCTGAAAATTTTGATTCCTATGCTGTTGGATCCTATTTGGGTCCCCAATCTACTTCTTGGTCTACTTGGAGTGGAACGGAAGGTGGTGCAGAAGATGTTACAATTACAAATAATAGTGCTAATTCAGCGCCTCATTCAATTTACTTCTCATCAACTGCTGCAACTGGAGGTCCTCAAGATGTGATTTTAAAATTTGGGCAAGTATATAATTCAGGAATTTTCACATTTGAATCTGATTTTTATGTGAATTCTGGGAAAACTGGCTATTTTAATTTTCAAGCTAATCAAACGGTTGGTCAAGTCTGGGCACTAAATGTAAATTTCGATTCTGGAAATTTGTATGTAGACGATGGCATAACCACAAATTTACTAAGCGCATCTTATCCTCAAGCTGCTTGGTTTAGCTTAAAAATTGAAGCGAATTTAACACTTCATATCTGGAAGGCTTATCTAGATGGCGTTTTAGTTGGTACTTGGACAAATGGTATAAATACCCTTGCATCTACAGACTTTTTTCCAGTAACAAATAGTCAATTTTATGTTGATAATGTGATGTTTAATCATGTTCCTTATGTGCTTCCTACTTTGAATGCTATTGTTTCAAATGTAGCTTTAGGTGGAGAAATAGCTGGTCAAACTGCCACTCCAGTAATTTCAATTCAAAATGGAGGTGCAACAGCTATCAATTCATTTGATGTCTCTTTGTCTTATAACAGTATTTTATATAATTCAAGTGTCAGTGCGCAAAACATTGCAAGTATTGCAAGTTATAATGTTACAATGCCTTCATTTCAATTGGTTCCGGGTAATCAAACCTATACTGTTGTAATTTCAAACATCAATGGTGGAAATGACGATCTTGCTCAAGATAACACATTATCGGGTTCAATTAATCCTGTTGTTCCTGCTCCAGGAAAAATGGTTATTGGTGAGGAAGCAACGGGAACATGGTGTCAGTGGTGTCCTCGTGGTGCAGTTTTTATGGATCAGTTTGAAACGAAATACAATCAGTTTTGGGAAGGAATAGCTGTTCATAATGGAGATCCAATGACAGTTGTTGAGTATGATTCTGGAATTGGAGCATTTATCGGAGGTTACCCAAGTGCAATTGTTGATAGGGGTACTGATGTTGATCCATCTGGAATGTCTCCTGACTTTTTTGCTCGTTTGCAAATCCCTCCAGTTGCAACATTAATTAACGGTGCAACTTGGGATCCAATAAGTCGTATTTTAAATGTTTCAGTAAAAGCTGATTTCGCTCTAGCTGCAAATAGTTCATATAAGTTGGCATGCGTTTTAACAGAAGATGGTGTAACTGGAACAGGTTCAGGATATAATCAATCAAATGCTTACGCTGGTGGAGGGAACGGAGTTATGGGAGGCTTTGAGTTATTACCAAGTAGTGTTCCAGCAGCACAAATGGTTTATGATCATGTAGCCCGAGCAATTGCTCCGAGTTTTACAGGTGAGGTTAATAGTTTTCCTGCAACTGTTCTTGCTGGTCAATCTCATACCTTGAATATTTCTTTTACACTTCCAGCAACGTGGGATGAAAACAGCATCAATATAATCGGACTTTTACTGGATCCTCAGGGAAGAATAGACAATGCAGGAAAAGCTACAATCGCAGAAGCGGTAGCAAATGGCTATGTTGCAGGTTTATCAACAATTTATGGAGAGAATTTAGAGAAAATGGTGACAGTTTATCCTAATCCAGCAAGCAGTAAGACAACAATTCATCTTAACTTAGAATCTCAAGCACCTGTTGTCTTAAGTTTATTAGATGTTTCTGGAAAAGTGTTAAGTTCAAAAAATTACGGATCGCTGAATGGTTCATGGAACCTAGATTTAAATACGTCAAATTATAATGCAGGAGTTTATTTTATAACTGTTCTAATAGATGGAAACAAAATAACAAAGCAGTTGATCATCGAGTAAGTTAATTTTACGATAGTTTTAAAGGCTTCCACTTCGGGAGCCTTTTTTTTGCTTTAGATTGTGCCGAAACAAAATCAAAGACTATCTTTGCCCAAAAATAAATAACATGGCAACAACAGCAGAAATAAGAAATGGTTTGTGTATTCGTCACAATGAGAAATTATTTCAAGTAATAGAGTTCCAACATGTAAAACCTGGAAAAGGCCCAGCTTTTGTGCGCACTAAAATGCGTCAAATCGAAACTGGTCGTGTAATTGACAACACTTTTTCTGCGGGACATAAAATTGAAATTGTGCGCATCGAAAACCGCGAATACCAATATCTTTATCAAGAAACGGAGTCGTATGTTTTTATGAATAATGAAACGTATGAGCAAGTAAATATCCCATTAAAGATGGTTGAGAAACCGTATTTCTTGCAAGAAGGAATGATTGTAAATATCTTGTTTCATGCAGAAGAGGAAACGCCCTTAGTGGTAGAATTACCAATGTATATTATTTCTGAAGTTACGTATACTGAACCTGGTGTGAAAGGAGATACTGCAACAAATTCAATGAAAGCAGCAACAATTGAAACAGGCGCAGAGGTTAAAGTTCCATTATTTATTGTTAATGGTGAAGTAATCAAAATTGATACGCGAACAGGTATTTATGTTGAACGAGTAAAAAAATAAGATTTAGCATGAGAAATACTGCATTATCACATAAACACATTGAATTGGGAGCTAAAATGGTTCCTTTTGCAGGGTACAACATGCCCGTGCAATATGAAGGTGTAAATGCAGAGCACCTTACAGTTCGAAATGGAGTAGGGGTATTTGATGTTTCTCATATGGGAGAATTTATTCTTCGTGGAACAAATGCTTTGGCTTTAATTCAAAAATTTTCATCCAATGATGCTTCTATTTTATTTGATGGGAAAGTACAATATACCTGCATGCCAAATGGAAAAGGTGGAATAGTTGACGATCTTCTAATTTATCGTGTAAGTGAAAATGAATATTTCTTGGTTGTAAATGCTTCAAATATCGAAAAAGATTGGGCTTGGATTTCTTCATTGAATGATTTGGGTGTTGAAATGGAAAATGTTTCTGATGCTTATTCTCTTTTGGCTGTCCAAGGTCCAAAAGCAGCTTTAGCTTTACAGGAATTGACAGACATCACACTTTCTGAAATGGTTTATTACACCTTTAAGTATGGAAATTTTGCAGGAGTTGAAAATGTTTTGATTTCAGCTACTGGTTATACTGGATCTGGAGGTTTTGAAATTTATGTGAAAAATGAAGATGCAGAAAAAGTTTGGGATGCACTATTTAGAGCTGGTGCTGCGTTTGGAATAAAACCAATTGGCTTGGCAGCAAGAGACACTTTGCGTTTAGAAATGGGTTTTTGCTTGTATGGCAATGACATTGATGATACAACTTCTCCTTTGGAAGCAGGCTTATCTTGGATTACAAAATTCACAAAAGATTTTACAGATTCTGAATTTCTATTGAACCAAAAAAAATCTGGTCTGAAGCGAAAATTAGTTGCTTTTGAAATGATTGATCGTGGAATTCCAAGACACGATTATCTGATAAAAGATATTCTGAATAATGTTATTGGGAAGGTGACTTCTGGAACCATGTCGCCGAGTAGGCAGATTGCTATTGGAATGGGTTATGTAGCAACTGATTTTTCAATTGTAGGAACTGAAATTTTTATTGAAGTTCGAGAAAAAAGTATAAAGGCGAAAGTAGTTGCCTTACCTTTTTATAAAGAATAAATTCTGGTTTTTAGTTACAAGCACAATTTGCCTGGAAATCTTTGTGTTTCCATTGAATCCAATATTCTTGAAAGTTTTCAGGTGTCTTAATTAAAGGACTTATTTCTAATTCTTCACAAACGGCAATTACTGAAAGGTCTTTTTTTCGATCTTCAATTTCAGGATCATGGCCCCAACCTCCTGAATGATCAAATCCTGTACTTGCTTCACATGGATTTTTTACACGTTTAAAAGGGATGAAGATTTCAAGTTTAACGGAACCTAAATTATCCATATCGATTGAAGTCATTCTGATCTTTTTTAAGTCAACTTTAGCGTATTTTTTTTTGTTGTATAGACTTTTAAGTTTTTTTCCAACCTCTTCTGAAATTAAATTTGACATGCGATGTGCTGTATCAATTATTTCACCTTTATGGATTGTAAATTCAGGTCCAGAATAATTTACTTTACAGAAAGAATCGTTGCAGAATAGAACAAGATCTTTTTCAGGTTTTACTTTAGTATTTTTGACTTCTTTTTTTCTAGGGCTACTGCACGAGAAAAGGAGTAAAGCGGATAATGTAAGAGCAGAGATTTTATTTAGAAAATAAGTGTTAGAATCCGAAGTTATCATATCCATTCTGTGTTAAGAGTTGGTAATTTTCTTCATTGAATTTATACAATTGTGATGGTTTATGAGGAACACCGCGTTGTTTTTCTTTTAAATTAGTTAAAATATTTAATTTTTGAATCTTCCTCCTAAAATTTCGCTTGTCTAAGGGTTTTTCAAAAATACACTCGTACAGTTTATGCAATTGACTTAAGGTAAATTTTTCTGGAAGCAAGTTAAAACCAATTGGTTGAATTTTAATTTTTTGTTTTAATTTTTCTTTTGCTACTTGAAGTATTTCAAAATGATCAAAAGCCAATTCTTCTATTTCTGTAAGCGGAATCCATTCTGCTTTTTTTGCAAAGGAATGTGGTTTTGGAATAAAGTCATCAATTTTTACGAGGGAATAATAAGCTGCAGTTATTACGCGCGCATTCGGTTCAT
>JBIKOE010000047.1:0-16214 GCA_044358215.1 Crocinitomicaceae bacterium | reverse complement strand
CCATCAGTATAAATATTTATGATTTTCATTTCTTTTCTCGCTTAGGATTTTGAGATAAAAATCCTTTCCAGGACCCTCCATTTCCTTTATTGTGTTCTCCAATTCCTTTTGAGAAATAATGACAAACAGCAACGGCTAATCCATCAGTAGCATCTAGATATTTTGGAATATCCTCAAATGATAATAATTTTTGAAGCATAGCTGCAACTTGTTCTTTCGAAGCATTTCCATTTCCTGTAACCGCTTGTTTTATTCTTCTAGGAGCATATTCTTCAAAAGGAATATTGTGATTTAAACAAGAAGCAATTGCTACTCCTTGAGCTCTTCCTAATTTCAGCATCGACTGCACATTTTTACCAAAAAAAGGAGCTTCTATTGCCATTTCATCCGGATGAAATTCCTCAATTAAGCCATTTAAGCGATCTAAAATCCGTTTTAATTTTTCAGGATGATTAGCAAGTTTATTTAACTGAATAATTCCAAAATTAAGCATTGTTAATTTTCCGTTTTTCACTTCAATTAAGCCATAACCCATGACGGTTGTTCCAGGGTCAATTCCAAGAATTATGCGGTCTTCAATCATTATTTCTTTTTCAGAAATAAAGCTAAATATAATTCAGGGATATTTGTATTTTTTGACTTTAATTCCTAAAAATAAGTGAGTTTTACTTACAGCTTTAATTTTTGTTTTATTCAACCTTTCTTATACTCAAGTATTTTCTTAACTTAGTTTCATGTATAAAGGATTGCAGATTTTAGTTTTTTTATTTCTTGCACTGAATGTTCCAGTCTGCAACTTTGCTCAAAACACGGAAGAAATTCTTCTTCGAGAAATTAGTTCTTCAAAAACTGAAAAATTAAAGATTGAAAAATTAATAGAACTTCATAATTTTTATTCAACTACTAATCGACAAAAATGGTTTGAATCAATAGATCTTTTGAATAAGGAGTCGCTAAAAATTAAATCAGAAGAATTAAAAGGAAGATTATTTCTATCTGTGGGATCTGCCTATGTGGAGCTCGGCAATATTCCTGATTTCAAAAAGTGTTATGAATTAAAAATTGCTAATAAAAAGTTTTTGAGGTTTGAAGACAATCATGTTCAAAGACAATTAGAAATAGAATATCTAGTTACAAAAAAAGATGCTTTAGCTTCAAATTTTTCATTGAAACATATTGCAAGAGCTAAAAAAAATAAGCAGAATAGGTTCATTTCAGAAGCTTATATTTCACGCTCTTTATTTTTCATGCAAAGTCAGGTAAAAGATTCAGCTATTTACTATGCCAATTTAGCAACAGATTTTGCGAAACGCTCAGACACAAAGATATGTTTAGCACTTTCTTTGCATCACCAAGCAAAGGTTCATTTTTTTTTTAGGAATTATCTTGAAGCAATTAATGAAGAATTTAAATTCCTTTATCTTGCTGAAGAATTAGACCATACTTATTTTAAGTCTTTAGCCTACAGGTCTATTGCTGAAATCTCATTTGATGTAGGTAATTTTGACGAAACCACTGTATATTTAAAGAAAGCAAATACTTTTTCAACTCGTTTATCGGATTTTTATGAGGAGGCAAAATTGAAGATTTATTTTGCTAAATTGTTTCTTGCTCGTGAAAATCTTACTAAAGCAAACAACACTATAAGCGATGCATTAGCTACATTTAAAACTTTTAATGATTATAGAAATCTTGGCACATGCACTAATGTTTTAGGTCAAATAGCTACTCAAAAATCAGATCATGAAACAGCTATAAATTATTTTAATTCAGCTATATCTTATTTAGGAATTTCGGGTGAGAAGCAGGAGTTAGATTTAGTTTTCAATAATCTTGGGAAACTTTATTTACAAAAGGGAGATTTAATACAAGCAGAATTATACTTGTTAAAAGTAGTAAGCCAAGGAAGCAAATCAGGCGAACTATCTCAAAATTATAAGTTGTTATCAGAATTATATTTTAAAAAGAATCAGTTACAATTAGCTTACAATTATCAGAATTTATACCTAAGTATTTTGGAATACAATGCTTTGTCAACAGTGGGGAGTAAAGTTTTACAACTAACAGAATCAAATTTAAGAGAAGAACGAGAAAGGTTGATTTCCTATCAAAAAGAATCAATCCAAGCGAAGGAAATGATAACAATAAAGCTTACCAGACAGATTTTTATTATCCTTGTTTTTGCTGTATTACTATTATTCCTATTGTTTTTTCTGATTTTCAGAAGCCGTCAAAATAAATTAAAACAAAGTCAAAAAGAAGCTGAGTTATCACAGTCTTTGTTGCGTTCTCAAATGAATCCACATTTTATTTTTAATGCTATGTCAGGAATTCAAAGTTATATTTATAGCCACGAACCAGAAAAGTCTTCTCAATTTCTAGTTAATTTTTCTAGATTGATTCGCCTTATATTGGAAAATTCATCGAAAGAGTTTATACCACTTGAATTAGAGTTAGAAATAATCGAAAAATATTTAACAACACAAAAAATGCGTTTTGAAGATAGATTTGATTTTAAGTTAAATATTGACGAGCTCTTAGTAGAAAAACAAGCCTTAATTCCCCCAATGATTACCCAGCCTTTTATTGAAAATGCAATTGAACACGGACAATTACATACGCTTGTTGATGGCTGTATAAATATTACAATTACAGAGGAGAATAAAATGCTTCAAATAATTATTTCTGATAATGGAGTAGGACGAAAGGGCTCAAAAAATACCCAAAAAATAAAGAGTCATAATTCAATGGCTATTGATATTACACGCGAAAGAATTCGAATTATTAACCAGAAATATAAGACCAAAGGAAATTTAAAAATTCGTGATTATGATGAATTAAATGAAATTGGAACAGAGGTTATTATAAAAATTCCTCTTAAGTTTGAAAATAATTGATTTAAATTTTAAAAGATGAATAAAAAAATTCTTATTGTTGATGATGAAAATCCAACAAGACAATTAATCAAGAAAATGATTACTTCTTTTGGTTTAAATTTAGATGTTTACACTGATGGAGAAAATGTTAAGACCGCAATTTCTGCAATCGAACGAATTCAGCCTGATTTAGTTATTTTAGATATTCAAATGCCTGACGGAAACGGTTTTGATGTCTTAAAGGCTATTCCTGACAAAAAATTTGAGGTGATATTTATAACAGCATTTCAGGAATATGCAATTCAAGCTATTAAATTCAGTGCTTTAGATTATATCTTAAAGCCTTTAGCTAGTGATGAACTTAAGACTGCATTGTTAAAAGCAATAAAGTCACTTGATCAAAAGAAAAGCAATTACCCTTTTGTTGCTTTAGATAATAACATACAAGCTCACAAAAAAAAGAAATTAATTTTAAAAACACTTGAGAGCATGTTTATTGTTGATATTGACAATATTGTTAGATGTGAATCCGATAAAAATTACACCTTTTTCTTTTTTGCTGAAGGAAAAAAAATCTTGGTTTCTAAGACACTAAAAGAATATGATATGTTGTTATCTGATCTTTCTTTTTTTCGTGTGCAACAGTCTCATTTGATAAACATGAATTATGTTGACCGTTACGACAAACATGAAGGAGGATGCGTTATAATGAAAGATGGCACTGAAATTCCTCTGTCTCAAGCGAAAAAGGAGCAATTTTTTAAAATGTTGGAGACGCTCTAATTATATAAGTGACTGTTTTAAATCGTCTATTAAATCATCCACATCTTCAATACCAACGCTTAAGCGAATAAGTGAATCAACGACACCACTTTTTTCTCTCACTTCTTTTGGGATTGATGCATGCGTCATTGTTGCAGGATGTCCAATCAAAGATTCTACACCTCCTAAGGATTCAGCAAGTGCAAATAGCTTTACCTTTTTTACAATTGTAAGTGCATCTTCCAGATTATTTCCTTTTAATGTAAAAGAAATCATTCCACCAAATCCACGCATTTGTTGTTTTGCAATTGTATGGTTAGGATGATCTTCAAAACCTGGCCAATAAACTTTCTCAATTTTTGAATTGGTTTTTAAATAATGTGCTATTTTCTCTCCATTTTCACAGTGTCTTTGCATACGAAGATGCAGTGTTTTTATTCCT
Source organism: Crocinitomicaceae bacterium (assembly GCA_044358215.1). GTDB lineage: Bacteria > Bacteroidota > Bacteroidia > Flavobacteriales_D > Crocinitomicaceae > UBA952. The sequence goes on along the minus strand of JBIKOE010000047.1, from coordinate 12,134 downwards.
CGTAAGACAAGAAATGAATCCATTGGTCCAGTTACAGCTCCCGAGGAATTCTGTATTCGATACATTTCTTCAGCTATTTTTTCATTGGATGTAACCAGTGCGCCCATAATAACATCTGAATGTCCACCCAAGTATTTCGTAACGGAATGCATTACAATATCTGCTCCCAAATCTAATGGAGTTTGTAAGTAAGGAGTTGCAAAAGTATTGTCCACGCATAAAAGTGCGCCTGATTTTTTAGCAATCTTTGCCATCGCAGAAATATCAATAATATTCATCATTGGGTTTGTGGGCGTCTCAACCCATATGATTTTAGTATTATTATTTAACACTCGTTCTACCTCTGACGTATTTTGCATGTCCACAAAATGAAAAACGATGCCATATTTTTCAAAAATAGTTTTAAAAATACGATATGAACCGCCGTATAAGTCATTAGTGGAAATCACTTCATCACCCGGATTAAGCATTTTAATTACACAGTCTATTGCTGCTAAACCCGATCCGAAACATGCGCCGAATTTACCATTTTCAATGGCTGCAATATTTTTTTCTAGTGCATGACGCGTAGGATTTTGAGTACGCGAATATTCATATCCTTTATGATTTCCGACGCCATCTTGAACATACGTTGAAGTTTGATAAATGGGTGTCATAATAGCTCCTGTTGCCGGATCAGGATGAACACCAGCGTGTATTGCTTTTGTACCGAATTTCATGCTTAGTTTTTCTGCAAAATTAATAGAATTCTTTAATTTCCTTTGCTAAGCAAGTATAGAATTTATATTGTTAATTCTTTACTAGGATCCCAGAAAATAATTTTAAAATTTTGAATTTGATCTTTTACAACAGTTATTCCTTCTGATTCTAGTCGTTCTTGCATAGTACATTCTTTTTCAAAGTGAAATTTTCCGCTTAATATCCCATTTCTATTTACTACACGATGAGCAGGAATATCCAAATGAGTATGTGAAGCATTCATTGCCCAGCCAACCATTCTCGCCGATTTTCTAGCTCCTAAATAGTTTCCAATAGCACCATAGGATGTAACTCGCCCTTTCGGAATCAGTTTTACCACTTGATACACTTGTTCAAAGAAATCTAAGTTATTTAATGATGTATTTACAGGGTTAAGCATATAGGATGACTCTATATTAAAAAAAAAGCCAGGAAAACCTGGCTTTAAAATATCAATGATTTATATTACTTTTTTTTGCAACAGTCTTTATTACTATTCTCACTCTCACATTCCCCTTTTTTATTCCCAATCCATTTTCCATCAGCACCATAATTAGAGAGACATGCTTTTTTTTCTTCAGGGCTGCATCCTTTTTCATCACACATTTTAGCACATTCTTCGCTAGTCATTTTAGAGCATTCGCTCATATCGCATTTATCGGTATTAATTGGTACACATTTACCATCTATCATTTCACACTTGGTTGTATCGCATCCATTCGCTTTTTTTGCATCATGATGCCCGCTTCCTAAAATTGGCGCGATTACCAAACCAATTAAACAAGTAAGTTTAATTAAGATGTTCATTGATGGTCCAGAAGTGTCTTTAAATGGGTCACCAACAGTATCTCCGGTAACTGCAGCCTTGTGTGCATCAGAACCTTTGTAGGTCATTTCGCCATTTATTTCAACACCTGCTTCAAATGATTTTTTTGCATTATCCCAAGCTCCACCGGCATTATTTTGGAAAACTGCCCAAAGAACACCAGAAACGGTTACTCCTGCCATATAACCTCCAAGCATCTCAGCGATTAACTGATTGTTATCACCATATACTAATTTACCTAAAAGAACTATTGCAATTGGAAATCCAATCGTCATAACTCCTGGCAACATCATTTCTCTAAGCGCTGCTTTAGTTGAAATTTCAACACATTTTCCATATTCAGGTTTGCCAGTGCCTTCCATAATTCCAGGAATTTCTTTGAATTGACGGCGAACTTCATATACCATATCCATTGCAGCTTTACCAACAGAATTCATTGCTAATGCAGAGAAAACTACAGGAATCATACCACCAATAAACAACATCGCTAATACAGGTGCTTTAAAGATATTTATTCCATCAATACCAGTGAAGGTAACATAGGCAGCAAATAGTGCTAATGAAGTCAATGCAGCCGAAGCGATAGCAAAGCCTTTTCCTGTTGCAGCAGTTGTGTTACCTACGGAGTCTAAAATATCTGTTCGTTGACGAACTTCTTTCGGTAATTCACTCATTTCAGCAATTCCACCTGCGTTATCAGAAATAGGTCCGAAAGCATCAATCGCCAATTGCATAGCAGTTGTTGCCATCATTGCCGAAGCTGCTAAAGCTACCCCATAAAATCCTGCTAATTCATAAGAACCCCAGATTGCAGCTGCAAACAAGATAACCGTTGGGAAAGTAGAAATCATTCCAGTTGCTAGACCCGCTATCACGTTAGTTCCTGCACCGGTAGAAGATTTTTGTACAATTTTTAATACTGGTTTCGTACCTAGGCCTGTGTAATATTCAGTTACAGATGAAATTGCACCACCAACTACTAAACCAACTAAAGTTGCATAAAACACTCTTAATGATGAAATTTCTTTCACGCCTTCACCAAAGAAATTCATTGACATTGTTTCTGGTAACATATATCTTACCAATACGAAACAAGCTATAGCTGTAAGAACGATAGATACCCAGTTTCCAATGTTTAGTGCTTTTTGAACTTGAGCTTCTTTTGCATCATTGCTTGTAATTTTAACAAGCATGGTTCCAATAATTGAGAAAAGAATTCCAAAGCCAGCAATAGACATCGGTAATAAAATTGGACCAATTCCTCCAAAAGCATCATTTATTACTCCTCCCATATCTTTGATAACATAGTTACCAAGAACCATGGCAGCTAATACGGTTGCAACATAAGAACCAAATAAATCGGCACCCATTCCAGCAACGTCTCCAACATTATCTCCTACGTTATCTGCAATTGTTGCAGGATTACGAGGGTCATCTTCTGGAATCCCAGCTTCTACTTTTCCTACTAGATCTGCACCAACGTCTGCGGCTTTTGTGTAAATACCGCCACCAACACGAGCGAATAATGCAATAGATTCAGCTCCTAGAGAGAAACCTGCTAATGTTTCAAGAACAATTGTCATTTTATCAGTTCCACCATTTGCCCAATGTCCTCCCATAAAGAAGTGGAAAAATAAAATAAAGAAAGTTGTTAAACCTAAAACAGCTAAACCAGCAACACCTAAACCCATTACAGTTCCACCACCAAAAGCAACTTTCAATGCTTGTGGTAAACTTGTACGAGCAGCTTGTGTTGTGCGAACGTTTGTTTTTGTAGCAATTTTCATTCCCATGTTTCCAGCTAAAGCCGAAAAGAATGCTCCGAAAATAAATGCGACAACAATTAATATGTGAGTAGTTGGAACAATGAAGGAAATCCCCGCCAATAAAATACTTGCTAAGACTACAAAAATTGCTAATAAGCGGTATTCAGCTTTAAGAAAAGCCAATGCACCTTCGTATATATAATCGGAAATCTCTTTCATTTTACCGTCGCCGGCATCTTGCTTTAATACCCAAGATCGTTTAATAGCCATAAATAATAGGCCAATTATAGCCATAGCTATAGGAACATAAATCATAATTGCATTCATATTTTTCTGTTTAAATTTTAATTAATCGAGGGCAAAAATAGTGTTTTTAAGCCAATCTGTTTGAATACGAACAATAAAAAAAAGAGTTACACTAAAAGTCCAAGGAAGTTCAAGTTATTAAAATACAATAGTTTTGGATGAATAGAAAATTACTAAAGGACTATGAAGTACAGTGTTTATTAATTATACCTCAAAAAAAAGAGGGGTTTCCCCCTCAATTTTAACTAATCTACTATTAAATCAATCTTGTAAAACTTCTAATTTTAAATTTGGACTTACTATTGCTTCTTTGATTTTAGCTTCTAGTTCATCAGCTAATTCAAGGTTGTCAAGTAATAAGGTCTTTATAGAATCTCTACCTTGTCCTAATCTTGTTTCTCCATAAGAAAACCATGAACCACTTTTCTTAAGGATATTAAGTTCAACTCCAAGATCAATTATTTCTCCAACTTTGGAAATACCTTCTCCATACATAATATCAAATTCTGCTTTTCTGAACGGAGGGGCAACTTTATTTTTAATAACCTTTACTTTCACTCGATTACCAATTACTTCTTCACCATCTTTCAATTGAGTTGATCTTCTAATGTCAAGTCGCACAGATGCGTAAAACTTAAGTGCATTTCCTCCAGTTGTTGTTTCTGGATTACCGAACATCACGCCTATTTTTTCTCTTAGTTGATTGATGAAGATACAACAGCATCCTGCTTTACTAATAGAACCTGTTAATTTTCTTAATGCTTTTGACATTAATCGTGCCTGAAGTCCCATTTGAGAATCTCCCATTTCACCTTCAATTTCTGCTTTTGGAGTTAATGCTGCAACTGAATCAATAACTACTAAATCTACTGCTCCAGACCTAATAAGGTTATCTGCAATTTCTAATGCTTGTTCTCCGTTGTCCGGCTGAGAAATTAATAAATTTGCGATATCTACACCTAATTTTTTAGCGTAAAACTGGTCAAATGCATGTTCTGCATCTATAAAAGCGGCAATTCCTCCTTGCTTTTGAACTTCAGCAATAGCATGAATTGCGAGCGTTGTCTTTCCTGATGATTCGGGACCGTATATTTCAACTACTCTTCCTTTTGGATAGCCATTAATTCCTAGTGCTAGATCTAATGTTATAGATCCGGTTGGAATTACCTCTACTTTTTCAACGGGAGAATCACCCAATTTCATTACTGCACCTTTCCCGAATGTTTTATCTAATTTTTCCATTGTTAGCTGTAGTGCTTTTAGCTTTTCTGTGTTTAATTCTTGTTTCGACATATTGATTTTTTTAAATGTGTAAGTATTCTGTTTTTATTATGGTACAAATTTATGCTGCGATGATTGTAAGTTATTTACGACCTTCTCATAATTTGTATGTTTGTAGTATTTCATTTGCATGATCTTTTGTATTTGGCTTGTCTAAAACTGCAATCAGAGTGGAGTCTTCATTAAATAAAAAACTTGTCCGATGTATTCCGTCATATGTTCTCCCCATAAATTTTTTTGATCCCCATACTCCAAAAGCTTTTATAATTTCCTTTTCCGTATCAGCCAATAGAGAAAACGGCAACTTGTATTTTTCAATAAATTTTGTGTGAGCTTGTGCACTATCGGCACTTACACCAAGAATTACTATTTTTTTTTCGACTAATATTTCAAAGCTATCTCGTAAGCTGCATGCTTGAGCTGTACAGCCAGGTGTATCGTCTTTTGGATAAAAGTAGACTACAAGTTTTTTACCATTAAATTGAGAAAGATTGATTTCTTTTCCATTTTGATCACTTGATGAAATAGAAGGAATTTTACTTCCAATTGTTAATTTTTCCATATTTGCTTATTAAATAATCTAAATAATGATGCTTTTCTAATCAAAAGTAATAACTATTTTCATATTAGAAACAATTACATGAAAAAAAGTTTAATTTTTTTTAAAAAAATTATGTGGGTTTTATAAAATACTTGGAATAGTAAAGCCTTCAGAAGAATGATTAGGATTTACGCAAAAGACATATTGTTAAGTAAATCCATGATCCAATTAATATTGCTCCTCCAATTGGTGTGAGCAATCCTAAGAATGGAATATGTAAACCTATTTTGTTAAAAAATACTAGAAGGTAAATTGAAAAACTGAATAAACAGAGTCCAATTATCATGCTATTTAGTATATTTTTAAGTGGAAATTTAAACTTATCTGAATTAAGAGAGAGCACAACAATTGCAATTCCTTGAATAAGTTGGTAGCGAATACCTGTTTCAATAGATGCTAGTTGATTAGTGTCCAATATTGTTTTTAAAAAGTGTGCCCCAAAGGCTCCTAAAATAATTGCAAGCCATACCAATATAGACCCAAGAATTAGTGATGTTTTTATCATTTTACAAAGTTGAATAAAAAAAGTAACTATTAATCAATTCTGTATCTTTGTACTATGAAATTAAATTCATTTACTGTATTAATTTTCTTTTTGAGTTTTATTCTCTTAAATTGTAAATCGGAAACACAGCCAATAAATGAGATTGATTATTATCAGTTTCAGGACATTAATCTTAGTAAGTATGATATTGATGCTTCAATTAAAATTCCGGATGCAACTGCAGGAATAGGAGCTACTTTCATGCCAGAAGTAATTCATGAGCTTGGAGATTATAAGTGGAAAATAGCAGTCGGCAAAAATTTCGAGCTTTTTATTGAAGATTATGGAGATTATCCTTATTTATTTCCTGAATTCAAGAAAAAATTATTTTCTAACAATAAATATTATAAAATAGAAATTTTAAAAAAAGAGAAAAATTTACTTTTATTCAAAAGAACTATTCGAAAAAAATTAGGGAACGTAAACTCTTCTTCATACCATTTGTTTTCAGTTATAAATATGAATGGGATAAATTATCAGTTCACAAATAGAGAGGCTGGAGATTCTAAAAAAGTGATTGATTTTGTTTATAAATCTGTAAAATCAATAAAAAAAAACAATAAATAAGATGGAATTAAATCGCGAAGAGGTCCTTAGAGTATTAGGAAATATAATTGAACCTGATTTAAAAAAAGACATTGTTAGTTTGAATTTGATTGAAGATTTAAAAATCTTAGAGAAGCGTATTGAATTATCAATTCAAGTATCCAATCCTGCTCTTCATGCTAGAAAACGGATGCAAGAAGCTGTTTCATTTAATTTAAAACGCGTTTTTGGCTCTTCTTTAGAAGTGGATTGCATTGTTAAAGGTATGCCGAGTGAATCAAAAGAAAAGAGAAGGAAAATTCTTCCTGATGTAAATTATATTGTGGCGATTGCCTCTGGTAAGGGTGGAGTAGGGAAGTCTACAATTACCTCTAATCTTGCGGGCGGGCTGCAGAAAAAAGGATTTAAGGTTGGTATTGTTGATGCTGATATTTACGGACCATCAATGCCAACTATGTTTGATGTTGTTGGTGACAGACCAAAAATGATTGATATTGATGGCATTTCAATGATTGAACCAATTTTAGCACAAGGTGTAAAGCTATTATCAATTGGATTTTTTACAGATCAGGATAATGCTGTTGTTTGGCGTGGCCCAATGGCTTCAAAAGCACTTACTCAAATGTTTACAGATGCTCATTGGGGAGAATTAGATTATTTGTTGATTGATTTACCTCCGGGTACAGGAGATATTCATCTCTCGCTTGTGCAGGCTGTTCCTTTAGATGGTGTTGTGATCGTAAGTACGCCGCAAGAAGTTGCTTTAGCAGATGCACGCAGAGGTGTTAATATGTTTAAAATGGACACTTTGAAGGTGCCTGTTATTGGAATTGTAGAAAATATGGCGTGGTTTACACCTGCTGAACTTCCAGATAATAAATACTATATTTTTGGTAGAGATGGCGCAAAAAATTTAGCGCAAGGCATGAACGTTCCATTTCTTGGTTCCATTCCTCTTGTTCAAAGTGTTTGCGAAGCCGGTGATGCCGGTCGACCTGCTGTTTATCAAGAAAATACCCCAATTTCTCGTGCATTTGATGAATTAGTTCATAACTTTACAGAAGAATTAAAGAATCTAATAGCTACTAAAAAATAGAATTGACATGTCTGAAATCAATATAGCTAGTATTACCGAAAAAGTAAACACCGCTTTACTTCAATTACGCCCTTTTTTACATGCTGACGGTGGCGATATGGAGTTGGTTGAAATTACAGATGATGGAATTGTAAAAGTTCACTTACTAGGATCTTGCAGTGATTGTTCAATGAGCAAAATGACTTTGAAAGCAGGATTAGAAGAAGCCTTAAAAATATCTGCCCCTGACGTAAAAGCTGTTATAGCTGTTTAGTTAGTTATCTCATGAAAATAAAGTTTTTAGTCCTTGGTAAAACTAATTTTGCCTATCTAAAAGAGGGAGAAACGATTTACGAAAATAGAATTATTCATTATTGTAATTTTCTTCGAGTTGATGTTCCGGATGTAAAAAACCCAAAAAATATAAGTACTGAAGTTCTAAAAAAAAAGGAGGGAGATTTACTTTTAAGTAAAATTTCACCAAATGAATTTGTTGTCTTATTAGATGAAAATGGCCAGCAGTTTTCCTCTAATAAATTTGCCTCATGGCTAGAGAATAAAGCAATGGAAATGCCGAATTGTATAACATTTATAATTGGTGGTGCTTATGGATTTGATGATGAATTATACAAGCGCGCAAATTTTAAAATGTCGCTTTCAACGATGACTTATTCGCACCAAATGGTTAGATTAATTTTTTTAGAACAACTTTATCGCGCCTTTTCAATTATTAGAAATGAACCCTATCATCATGCCTAAGAAAATATTGTCATGAAAGCTTCCATTGATAAAATTGTATTGAATTTTAAGATTCCAAGTGGAACAAGTCGCGGAATTTTAAAAGAAAAACCTTCGTGGATATTAAAAATATCAGACGAGAATGGAACTTGTGGTCAAGGAGAATTCAGCATTATTCCTGGATTATCACCAGATTTTAAAGATGAAAATGATTATCTCGCTCTAATTAATTTAGTAGTTGAATTCATCGAAAATCAGCTAGAGATAAATGATTTAATCTCACTAAAAACAGTTGAATTTACTGAAAATATCCAACTTTTTTTTAGCAAATTTCGTTCCTATCCTTCACTTATTTTTGGTTTTGAAACAGCTGCTTTAGATTTCCTGAATGGAGGCAAGGGATTGATTTATAAAAATAATTTTTCAGAAGGGCTTTCACAAATTCCTATAAATGGTTTGGTGTGGATGGGTGATGTGGAATTTATGCAAGATCAAATTGATTCAAAAATTCAGGCAGGATTTTCTACCATTAAAATAAAAATTGGCGCTCTTGCTTTTAATAAAGAATTGGCTTTAATTGAGAAAATTCGTACTCGCTATAATGCTCGCCAAATATCGATCCGAGTTGATGCAAATGGTGCTTTTTCACCAGATGAAATAGAGGAGAAATTACTGCAGTTAAAAGATTTAGATGTTCATTCAATTGAGCAACCTATTCAGAGCAGACAGTTAGAAAAACTTGCTGCTTTATGCAAAAGAAATATTGTTCCTCTTGCTTTGGATGAAGAATTAATCGGTATTTCAACCCGAGAAGAACGAAGATCATTATTGGATTTTGTCTGCCCTCAGTTTATCGTTCTTAAACCAAGTTTACATGGCGGTTTTTATGGCTGTAAGGAATGGATTGAATTAGCGGAAGAACGTTCAATTTCGTGGTGGATTACTTCTGCCTTAGAATCATCAATCGGCTTAAATGCAATTTCTCAGTTTACAGGAAATTATCCGATTATTTTACCACAGGGTTTAGGAACTGGTGGATTATACACAAACAATTTGCCGTCTAAGCTTGTTATTAAAGATGGATTTTTAAAAATGAGTGTATGACATTGAAAAAAGAAAATTGGCATGCTTTAACGAAGGAAGAATCTTATATTATTGAATCAAAAGGTACAGAATATCCAAATTCTGGTGAGTATAATAAATTTTCTCAGAATGGAATTTTTGTTTGCCGAAGATGCGAGCATCCACTTTATAGTAGCAACTCGAAATTTGATTCAGGCTGTGGTTGGCCAAGTTTTGACGCAGACTTTGAAAACAATGTTAAACGAGTAAAAGATGCAGATGGAAGAAGAGTTGAGATTATCTGCGGAAATTGTACCGGACACTTAGGGCATGTTTTTGAAGGAGAGTTTTTTACTGAGAAAAATACACGCCATTGTGTTAATTCACTTTCGATAAAATTTATTTCTGCTTAACGAGATGCACAGTCAGAAATCTCATCACATTCTTTATAAATCATATCATGAATGATGAGTTGAGCAGCTAATGCAAGTTGCGTGTAATTTTGCGAATTATTTCCAAAACCTCCCCCGGTATTTTGCCACATGTCTAAAATAATTTGCTGGGAAGCTTCTTTAGGTTGAATTTTAGCGATTACTGCTGCTACATTTCCAGCTCCTGCATGATATACATGCATAACAAAAAGTCGAAACCAAAGATCAGTTTCATTGTATTTAAGTGAATAAGGCGCTAAAATATTTTTGGCTTCTGGAATACAAATTTTTTGAATTAATCTCGCAGAGCCGTAAGCACAGCGTTCAAAGTTAGCCCGCTCGTCGATTGTATTGTTTACAGTTAATCCTTGAGCACGGGCAACATTTGGCATTAACTGGAAGGCTCCGTAGGCGCCAGAAATAGATTTTTTCAATTGGCCTGGACTTTCAATAAGAAGAATTGCTTGAGCATACCAAGGATCAACACCAAATTTTTCAAATGCAGCTACTCCTTTTGATAAAGAGGGATAGACTTCTTTGAATTTAAAGAAATCATTTTTTCCTGTTGTAACATATATCCTATCAGAACTACTTAGTCCGAATTCTTTTCGTAAATTCTGTCTTACGCTGTCTTTTTCAAGTTCACTTTGACTATTCCAATCTTTATTAGACATTTTTTTCAGAACAACTCTTGTTGCAGCAACATTAATTAAACAAGAATCTGGAGATAAAAGCATAATCTGTTTCCAAAACTGTGGTTGTGGAAGAATGTCCCAACGCTCTGTGAAAATCATTTCTGCATTCATAATTGTACTTACTTCTGAAGCTTTCTTCACCATTATTTTCTCGTCAGACCATGAATTTAGGGGCTGTGAATAAAACTGAAAAAGATAAAACTGAAAAAGTAATGAAAGGAGAGTTTTCATGTATTTTAATTTTTTTAATAAAGATACTCTCCAAACTTATATTGTAAAATTTGTTACAATAATGTTAGCAACATAAAAGTGTTTAAATATAAAGTATCTTTGAACTATGCGCTTAAAAACCATCCTTATTTCTCCTCTTATTTTCTTGGTAAAAATATACCAATGGTTTATTTCTCCAATTTTACCAGCTTCTTGTAGATACACTCCAACTTGCTCTCATTACATGATAGAAGCATTAAAAGTTTGGGGCCCAATTAAAGGAACATTTTTAGGGATAAAACGAATTGCTTCATGTCACCCTCGTGGCGGTCATGGTTATGATCCCGTTCCAGAAAAAAAGAATGAGAACAAAGAGTGAGAACAAAGAGTGAATTGTAAATTATTCAATTCTAAGTATTTATTTTTAAGTTGTTTTGATTCTTTTGTACATTTGTTAAAATTCATATTTATGAAAATTAGTATTCAATCTTTTATTCAGTTTTTTCTGTTTTTTTTCTATTTCAATTTTTCTTTTGGGCAGATTTCATTGCAGGAAACAGATTTTGCAAATCCAAATGATACAGTGCGCTATAGTCAAGCATTGGATCAAGGAATAGATTTCTCAACTACTGGACCAAATAACACCTGGAATTTTAATTCGCTAACTTCAACTGGACAATATGTTAAAAACTTCAATCCTATTGGGTTTGGTTCTATACTTGTACAAGCTACTTTTGGGTTTTTTGCTTCACAGAATTACCAAGCAAGTTATTTTACCCAAAACAATGATTTACCGATTGATTTATTGAGTGGTTTCTTACCTGTGGCAATTTCTGATTTGAATGCTTACACGCATTCATCTGCTAGTAAAATTTCTTCTATTGGCTATTCCCTGAGTGTCAATTCTCAAGCTGTACCGTTTAAATCAGATACCATTGAAACCCGCTATAGTTTGCCATTAGATTATAATGACTCTTACAGTTCAAGGGGTTATACTTTGGTGGATTTTAATCCTGTTGCAGATTTTAAGTTCAAGCAACACCGCCAACGCTCTTCTGTTGTTGACGGATGGGGTTCTTTAATTTTACCAAATGGAACTTACAATGTTTTGAGACTTAAACATCTAATAAATGAAATTGATTCGATTTTTGTTAGTGTAATTCCTGGCTTTCCTGGCTTTTGGATTGGTACACCTCCAATTCAAACAGTAGAATACGAATGGATTGGAGAAAGCAAAAAAGATGTTTTATTGAAAATAGTTACTTCAATTACAAATGGTTCTGAACAAATTCAATCTATTGATTACCAGGATTCT
>JBIKOE010000046.1:0-16286 GCA_044358215.1 Crocinitomicaceae bacterium | reverse complement strand
CCAAAATTAAGTTTTCAAAAAGGTGCTTATGTGATGGTGCGTATTGATTCTTGTACATCTGCAACTTTACTAGGTGAGGCAACAACAATAAATTCATAAAATGACGATTCAACAAGTAAAACAGCGCTTTGGAATCATTGGCAATTCACCTTTATTAAATAGGTCTTTAGAAGTTGCCATGCAGGTTGCTCCAACTGATATTTCTGTTTTAGTTATGGGTGAAAGCGGAACCGGTAAAGAAATCATTCCTCAAGTAATTCATCACCTTAGCGCCAGAAAACACGGAGAATATATTGCTGTAAATTGCGGAGCGATTCCAGAAGGAACAATTGATTCAGAATTATTTGGACACGAAAAAGGTTCGTTTACAGGGGCAAGCGGAAGTCGTCAAGGTTATTTTGAAGTAGCAAATAATGGAACAATATTTTTAGATGAAGTCGCGGAATTACCTATGCAGACGCAAGTTCGTTTACTTCGTGTATTAGAAACGGGAGAGTTTATTAGAGTTGGATCTTCGAAGTCTATAAAAACAAATGTACGCGTTGTAGCTGCAACGAATGAAAACATGCAAAAAGCAATTTCTTCTGGAAAGTTCCGAGAAGATTTATTCTATCGCTTAAGCACAGTTCCAATTCAACTTCCAGCTCTAAGAAAACGAAAAGAGGATATTCATTTGATTTTTAGAAAATTCGCGCATGATTTTGCAGAAAAATATAGAATGCCAGCAATTAAACTAACTGAATCAGCTGTTGAAATTCTTCAAGATTATCCATGGCCTGGTAATATTCGTCAACTAAAAAACTTAGTGGAACAATTATCTGTAATTGAAACGGAAAGAGAAATTGATGATTTTATTTTGAGTGGCTATATGCCTATTATTACAGAAAAAATGCCCTCAGTAATTGGTGAAGAAAAAGATAGTTTTTCCGAGCGAGAGTTGATGTACAAGTTTTTATTCGATATGAAAAAGGATTTGACTGAATTGAAGAAATTGGTCTTAGATGTTATTTCTCAAGGAGGAAATTCGCCACTAAGTACAGAACAAAACACGGTAATTAATCGCTTGTACCAAGAAGTGAATGAAACGATTGATCCGCCTTCTAGATTGCTCCCCGTTGCCAAAGATAAGGATGCAGAATTTACTTATGATAAATCCACAGATTCATTTGAACAGCACGAAGAGATAGAAGAATCCTTATCTTTGGAGGACAGAGAAAAAGAATTAATTCAAAAAGCTCTGGAGAAACACCGAGGTAAAAGAAAATATGCAGCAGGAGAATTGGGTATTTCTGAAAGAACACTCTACAGAAAAATTAAAGAGTATAATTTAATCGATTTATGAAAATTGTAGCTGTCCTTCTTCTTTTTTCTTTGTTGAGTTCTTGTTGGCCAACTAGCGTATCTTTCAAGGATAAAGGTTCAATGCCTGAATCCTGGAAGACTTTTTCGATTAAAACATTGGAAATTAATGCTGCAAATTGTCCTTTGAGTTATAGTGCAGCCTTAACAGAAAAGTTAAAAGATGGCATTCAAAATAATACTCGTTTGGCTTTAAATACTCGTTTAGGTAAGGGCGAAGTTAATATCGAAGGCCTCATAAGTAGTTATAATGTAATGCCTTTAGCAATTCAAGGAAATGACAATGCATCACAAAATCGCTTGACAATTTCGGTACAATTTTCTATCTTCGTTTCTGAACCTAAGGAGGATATTATTAACTTAACAGCAACTCGTTTTGCAGATTTCAATGCATCTACAAATTTATCTACCGTAGAATCTCAATTAGTTGATGAAATAAGTGAACAGATAGTTCAGGATCTTATTAATAAACTTTTAAGTAATTGGTGATGTTAAACAGTGAATATATTCATTCGAAATTAACAAATGTTGAAGAATGTTCAAGTGAGGATTCAACTCTTTTTGCTTCAATGATTGAATTATACCCTTATGCCTCTTCGTTCTCAATTCTCTATTTAAAGTCACTTTCAAATTCAAAAGATATTCGTTTTGATTCTGAGTTAGAAAAGCATGCTTTTCGTATTCAATCTCGAAGTGTTTTATATGACCTTGTTAATGTAAAAGAAAAAATTTTAATTTCAGAAATTAGCGATACAAAACATCACCAAGATATATTATTTTTTCCAAATGAAATAACATCTGAAGAATTATTAATTGATGAACCAGATAGTAGAGATTTAGAATTAGAAAAGCAGATTCTTTCTGCAGCCTTTTCAGCAAATTACTTAGACAAAGAATTAACTCAAATAGAACCTGAAGTAGTAAGTAGCGAAATAATTTTTCTTCCTACTCAAGAAATGTTAAGTCCTAAAAAACCAGAAATTGATGATTTAACATCTATATCATTTGGATCTTGGCTAAAAGTTAATAATAGTAGAGCTATTTTGTCAGAGGAGATTGATACTGATGAACCAAAACAAGAGTTTTATACGTTTGAAAAACCTAAAAAAGAGTTTTTCTCACCTGTAAAAAAGGCAAAAGAAAGTGTTGATGAAAATAAGATGCCAGTTAGTGAAACTTTAGCAAGAATTTTTGAGCTTCAAGGTAATCTTCCTAAAGCAATTTACGTTTATGAACAATTAAGTTTGATTTTTCCCAAAAAAAAGCCTTACTTTGCATCCCAAATAAATTTACTTAAGAAAAAATAATTTTTAACCATGGATATCCTACTTTCAGCCCTTATCATTCTATCAAGCATATTACTTATTTTAGCTGTTTATATTCAAAATCCTAAAGGCGGTGGTATTAGTTCTGATTTTGGTTCCCCTTCTCAACTTGGCGGCGTTCAAAAATCAAATGAATTTATTGATAAATTAACTTGGTCTTTGGCGGGAATTATTGTTGTTTCAAGTATTTTAATAACAATTCGTCAGCCAAAACCTGCAAAACTAATTGAACAGAAAGCACCTAAGACAGAGCAAAATGGAAATTCACAAGCTCCATCAGACGGAAAACCGCAAGCTCCAGCTGGTGGTAATTAAAACGATTACTAATTAATTCTATTTATTTAAATGTCAGTATGTCACGCATACTGACATTTTTTATTTCAAATTAGGTCAAAAAATGAAAAAATGTCCTTATACTGTAAACGGCACAATATTGGAATAAATCTAATTGTAAAATTTAATCATATTAATTATAAATTATGTCAGTAAAATTTAATCCTTTGGCAGACCGAGTTCTTATTGAAGCGGCGCCAGCTGAGCAGAAAACAGCAAGTGGTATTTTTATACCTGATACTGCTAAAGAAAAACCACTTAATGGAACAGTAATAGCAGTTGGTTCTGGAAAAAAAGATGAGCCAATGACATTAAAAGCTGGTGATTCAGTTTTATATGGTCAATATTCTGGAACGGAAATAAAAATTGAAGGAAAGAATTATTTGATAATGAAAGAATCAGATATTTATGGAGTTTTTAATAAATAAAAAGTAAGAAAGATGTCAAAGCAAATTTATTTTGATGTTGAAGCAAGAGACAAACTAAAAAGAGGTGTTGATGCTTTAGCAAATGCAGTAAAAGTGACCTTAGGTCCAAAAGGAAGAAATGTTGTTATTGGAAAAAAATTCGGAGCTCCTCAAATTACAAAAGATGGGGTAACTGTAGCTAAGGAAATAGAATTGAAAGATCCAATTGAAAATATGGGAGCTCAAATGGTAAAAGAAGTTGCTTCTAAAACTGCTGATGTTGCAGGCGATGGAACAACAACTGCTACTGTTTTAGCACAAGCAATTATCCAAGCAGGTTTAAAAAATGTTGCTGCAGGGGCAAATCCAATGGATCTTAAACGTGGTATTGACAAAGCTGTAACTGAATTAGTAAAAAACCTAAAGAAAATTTCTAAGGAAGTTGGATCAGACAATAGTAAAATCAAACAGATTGCTACAATTTCGGCAAATAATGATGAAACAATCGGTGCATTAATTGCTGAAGCGATGAAAGTAGTTGGAAACGACGGCGTCATTACTGTTGAAGAAGCAAAGGGAACTGAAACAGATGTGAAGATTGTGGAAGGAATGCAATTCGATCGTGGATATTTGTCTCCTTATTTTGTTACAAATGCTGATAAAATGATCACAGAAATGGAAAATCCATTGATTTTAATTTCTGAGAAAAAAATCTCAAGCATGAAAGAGTTAATGCCGATCTTAGAACCTGTTGTTCAAGCTGGGAAAGGTTTATTAATCATAGCTGAAGATGTAGATGGTGAAGCTCTTGGAACTTTAGTTGTTAATCGTTTACGTGGTTCTTTGAAAGTTGCAGCTGTGAAAGCTCCAGGATTTGGAGATAGAAGAAAAGCAATGTTGGAGGATATCGCTATTCTTACTGGCGGACAAGTAATTTCTGAAGAACGTGGCATGACCTTGGAAAATGTTACAATGGATATGCTCGGTACAGCTGAAAAAATTGAAATCGATAAAGATAATACTACTATTATAAATGGCAAAGGAGATAAGAAAGCTATTTCTTCTCGAGTTGGACAAATAAGAGCTCAGATTGAAACTACAACCTCTGATTATGACCGTGAGAAATTACAAGAACGCTTAGCGAAACTTGCAGGAGGTGTTGCTGTTTTATATGTTGGTGCAGCTACAGAAGTAGAGATGAAAGAGAAAAAAGATAGAGTTGATGATGCTTTAGCAGCTACTCGCGCAGCAGTTCAAGAAGGAATTGTGCCGGGTGGGGGAGTTGCTTTAATTCGTGCAATTGAAAACTTGGATAAATTAAAGGGTGAAAACGAAGATGAAATGACTGGGATTGCTATTGTTCGAAGAGCGGCAGAAGAACCTCTTCGTCAGATTATTGCAAATGCTGGAGAAGAAGGCGCTGTGATTGTTCAAAAAGTAAAAGAAGGAAAAGATGACTTCGGTTACAATGCTAGAACAGATAAGTTTGAGAATTTATATAAAGCAGGGGTTATTGATCCGACAAAAGTAACGCGTATAGCTATTGAAAATGCAGCATCAATTGCATCGATGCTTTTAACAACAGAATGCGTAATTGCAGATGAACCTGAAGAAAATAACGCAGCAGCTGCAATGGCAGGAATGGGTGGAGGAATGCCCGGAATGATGTAGTATTTACAAGAGCTTTCGGGCTCTTTTCCGTTTCTTTTTTCCCGATTTATCGGATAGAGAGAAGCGACACTATATAGAAAGACTGTTCATTTTTTGGGCAGTCTTTTTTGTTTTTTATCACTCTAGTAATTTTATTCGTGGTATTACGATAGTTTAGCCTTAACTTTGTAAAATAGTAGAATATGACATCAAAAGTTGTTTATTTAGGAGATTTAAGAACTGAATGTACACACATTCAATCAGGCACAAAAATAATTACTGATGCTCCTCTTGACAATCAGGGGAAGGGTGAAGCTTTTTCTCCGACAGATTTGTTGGCAACTAGTTTAGCGTCTTGTATGATGACCATTATAGGTATTTATTGCAAAAATCATGGAATTAATTTTGATTCCTGCACTGCAGAAATTGAAAAAATAATGGGCGTAAATCCTCGAAAAGTTGAAAAAATCATTGTTCATATGGATTTTACCGGAAATAACTGGGATTCCTCTACGCTTGAAAAAGTAATTATTGCAGGGAAAACTTGTCCCGTTGCTAAAACTATTGAGGACTCAGTACAAATTGAATTTAATTTTTAAAAATGGAAAGAAAGGAAACATACAAAAGGAAAGAACGTAGTGATTTAATTTATGGTTTACATCCAGTTTTAGAAGCTATTAATGCTGATCGCGAGTTAAATAAAATATTAATTCAAAAAGGAATTAGTAAAGATGTTTTCCGCGATTTAAAAGAGGCATTGGCGGGTAAAGACTTCCAACTTCAATTTGTTCCTGTAGAAAAAATAAATTCGTTAACGCAAGGAAATCATCAAGGTGTTGTAGCATTTGTAACCCCAATTGAATATCAAAATATCGAAACACTTGTTGATGGCTTGCTAGCAGCAGAAAAAAAACCATTTATTTTAGTGTTAGATCGCATCACTGATGTCCGTAATTTTGGTGCAATCGCTCGAACAGCTGAGTGTGAGGGCGTTGACGCTATTCTTATTCCTTCAAAAGGTTCTGCGCTTGTTTCATCAGATGCAATGAAAGCTTCTGCCGGAGCACTAAATCGAATTCCAGTTTGTAAATCTGATAATTTAAAGGATTCAATTTTTTATTTACAGCAAAGTGGATTGAGAATTGTAGCTTGTACTGAAAAAACTGCAGCGCCACTTTATGAGGTTAATTTACGAGGTTCTGTTGCAATTATATTTGGTTCTGAAGAAAATGGAATTACCCAAGATTTAATTAACATGTCAGATATCCGTGCACGAATTCCCATGAAAGGAAATATTTCTTCCTTAAATGTGGGTGTTGCAACCGGAATGGTATTGTATGAGAAAATCCGGCAAGAATTGTATGGATAGATTTCTAAGCGCGAAATAACTTTCTTATCAAATCTGGAAGTTCATTAAGATTTCCAATCGTATTTTCATAGGAATAATTAGCTGCATTATCATTTTTAAATAAAATTGCTTGCATTCCAATTTGATTGGCTCCAGAAATATCAGCGTAATAATCATCTCCAATCATTATTGAATTTTCAGCACTTGCCTTCGCTAATTTTAGCGCAAATTGAAAAATTTCAGGGTCGGGTTTATTCTTTCCGATTGCTTCTGAGCATATAATTTCTTGAAAATAATCTCTCAAACCACAATTTGCAATTTTTATATGTTGCACTTCAGAAAATCCATTTGTTATGATGTGCATCTTAAAACCAAGGTCTTTTAATTCAGTTAATATTTCTTTTGTATTCGGCAACAATTGAATTTGCTGAGGCGATAGTTCAACATATGCATCTCCAATTCTTTTTACCAAATCATTTTCGGGCTTAAAAAAATGTTCAAGAGAAACTTTAAATCGTTCGTAGCGCAAGTTTTCTTTGGTTATTTCCCCTTTGCCATATTTGCGCCATAAGTTGGCATTTTTTTTTACGTAAATAGCATGAAAAGCCTCAAATCCATTTACCTGAGCTTCTATATTTTCATTTTTTAAGATTTGACGAATTGTAGTCTCAGAATTTCGATCAAAATCCCAAAGCGTTCGGTCTAAGTCAAAAAATAAATGTTTATCAGAAAAAACCGTGAATGCCATATACCAATGATGTTGTAATTAGCGCATTAATTGCCATTCCTAAAACAATCAGAGGATAAGTTCGTGCTTCTTTTCCATATAGTTTAGCGACAAGTATACAGCCAAGAGGCACCGAAAATAAAAAGGGCACCCAAAAGCAAATACCATAGATTGCTAATTTTGATTTTAAAATAAAAATAAAGCGATTTAACTTTGTAAATATTTTCCTTTTTTTGATTTCTTTCCCTTGTTGAAGCAATAACTTCTCTTTTTTTAATCTTCTTTTTTGCGCCCATTGAATCACAAATTCACTAGCGAAATAGAAAAATGCAGCACTTATTGAACCGCCTAAAAATGCGGCTAAGAAGGTTTCTACAAACGATAAACCTGCAGCTGGACCTGGAATTGTTGATACGCTAAATTTAACGGTTGCGAGAAAAAAAATGCTTGATAAACCCGCTAAATTCATATCTTAACTCCATAAGCTAAATCTCCAGCGTCTCCAAGTCCCGGAACGATATAAGATTGAGCGGTTAATTCTAAATCGATAGCAGCAACAAAAATCTCTGTGTTTTTTGGAAAGTGTTTTTTGATAAAAAGTATGGCTTCATTTGTTGCAATTGCTGAAGCAATAAAAATTTTACTTGGTTTTGAGATTTTAGCGAGCACCTTGTATACAGCAACCATTGAATTTCCCGTTGCCAACATTGGATCACTGATAATCCAAATTTTTCCTTTCATTTCTGGAATAGCAATGTATTCGACATAAATCTCAAATTCTTCGGGTGTTGTATGTTTTCTATAGGCAGAAACGAAGGCACTTTCAGAATGATCAAAAACATTCAAAAGACCATTGTGCATCGCTAGGCCAGCTCTTAAAATTGTACATAAAATAGGCTGTTCTTTTGGAATATTTTCAATAGAAATCCCTAATGGAGTTTTTACTTCTATTTTTTTATAGGCTAGTTTTTTTGAAATTTCAAAGCCGATAAATTCTGCAATTCGCTCCATGTTTTTTCTAAACCTCAGCGGATCTTCTTGAATTTTTTCATCACGGATTTCAGCCATGTATTTATTCAAAATCGAATTGGTTTTACTAAGGTCGGTAAGCATTTAATTCTGAGTTTTAATGTTGATTACAGTTTATTGTTTTATGAGTTCTTTGGTATAAACTCTTTGATTGGTAATGATTTTTACAATATAAGTTCCAGAATTTACAGCACTTAAATCAATAAAAGATTCCGCAAAATACTGAGAAGCATTCATTTCTTCGGAATAAATTTTTCTACCCATCAAATCGTATATTTCAATGGAGGCCTGTTCATTTACCGTACCATTTACTTCAATTGTTGTCATGCCATTCGTTGGATTTGGAAATATAGCAATTTTATGTTCTAAATCGGTTTCATCTATGCCTAGTTCAAATCCAACAGAAAAATCATAGCGGTGATAAGATCCAAAATCTCCAGGAAAAAATTCAATATAAGTTCCGCCTACTTTTCGTAAGCGCATTGTTCCTGCTGTTTCTCCTTCAACTTGTGCAGAATACCAAAAAGATAAACCATCATCATCAGTATCTTCAATAATGATAGAATAACATCCCGGAGCCAAATCGAATGTATCTTTATACTGCGTTTGATTTGTTAAATTGTTTCTTTCAAAGAGAATATTTCCGGCATTGTCAATCATTCTGTAATTGTTTTCACTTGCTTTATTATTGGTTGTCAACCAGATAAAAAACGCTCCATCAATACGTTCTGGCGCATCAAATTTTGTTGTTTTCACACTGTTGTATTGGTATTCATCGTTTCCGAAATTCCCGTTAACATCTCGAACATAAGCTGTAAATGTCATATTGCTATCTAAATCTGTCCACCAGGAATTATTAGTAACTGGAATTTCTACAACGGTTTCTTCTAGGAAATTCAGGTTGCCTGTCCAGTTGAATTCTATATTATCGCCATAGGTTATCCAACATATAATTTTGCAAGAAGTCAATGGTATTTGACCAGTATTCTTTAAAATTACTCTCGGATTTGAGCAAGTAGGATTGTATTTGCTGTAATATTCATAGTTATTTGGGTTAAGCACATCTTTTATTGCTGCATCGTTTTGAAAATTCGGGTTTGAGTATGAAATTAAGTCATATGCCGCTATATAATTTCCACCACCTTGCCCTGGATCTTTTGTAGGAACTTGATTAATTACATAATCCAAGCTTACTGTATCTCCCGGAGTAACAAATGGGGTTAATTCAAACTCATGTTCTTTTACTAAATCACCTGGACACCATCCTTCACGAGCATAAGGCCAAGTTCCACCTTGACCGATATTTGGATTTTCACCACATTCTGTATCCTGCCAAATATTCCATTGAAATCTTGGAACGCCATTTACATTTATTTGGTGATTATTGTTTACCCATTCGCAACAAGCATAATCGCCAACCTGACCATGACCAGACATTCTTGTTTTGATTTTAAACATTTCAGATGTGTCTGAAAGAACAACATTTGTTGCAGGAAGCACAACATCATTTGCCATGTTTGCAAAGTTATAATTCCTGAAATCTGACCAAATTGGCTCGCGTTTATGTAAATCTCTTGGAGGAATTCCTTCAATAAATGCAAAACGTAAATCCAATAATTCTTGTGTATTGTGAGCAGCAAGATCCACTGTATTTCTCAAGTAATCTTGGTAGTCTGTGACATCGTAAATCCATGCAAAACCATTTGGCCCTAAGTCAAATTGAATTCCATAAGGTGTGATGTATCTTGCAATTTCAACATCTTTAATTATTTCATAAGGCGTGTTGAAATAGGTGATAGTATCGTTGATTAGCTGTGTTGAAGTAGAGTAGGGAGTCATATTAATAATTTCTCCCTGAGGACTAAATGTGTTAGAAGTTCCACTCGGAACACCAATAAAAGTATTAACAATCTCAAAATGCTTGTTTACCACTTCTTGCTCAAAAATAACAATCGGTTCTTTGATAGAAGGTCTAAGAACGGTTGTTGAGTCCATGTTACCAAGAACAGTTCCTTGCCCAAAAGAAATGCGCGGTATTTTAGTTGACTGTTCAACTCCAGCAAGCGGTGATTCATCCCATTTTATCATACTTCCCATTGTTGCCGACCATCCTTGAGAAAGCATTAATTTATAGTCGTTTTGTGAACGGTCAACACAATAATTTAAATCATCAAAATCATAATATGCTAGTAGATTATTCCAATTTGGATGAGTTCCATCAATTTTATTTTTATAATTAGCAGCAATTGTCGCTTGTGAAAGCGCCGTATTATAAATTCTAAATTCATCAATTTCACCTTTCCAAAAAAGACTTTGGTTCAAACTTGAACCTAGAACTAAGCGATGAATATAGCCGACAGCTCTGTTTAAGTTTGTTCCAGAATGCCATAAAACACCATTTTTGTAGATAAACATTTCTCCACTTGTCTGCTTTTTCACAAAAGCCCAATGATTCCAAGAATTATCCATTTCTGCGCTAGTCATAGTCTTGTTTATGCGATCATAGCCAGAAGAAATTCCCGCATCGAAATACATATTGTTATTACTCCAGGGCATGTGGATATTTAAAATTCTATTGTTTAATGTATCGTATGCTTCCAAGAATGTGCTGTTGGTTCCGCCTATTGCATTTCCTTTCGACCAAAACTCGATACTCAATTCGTTTCCGATGCTTAAATCAGACATTTCAAGCAGGGCATAATTTCCGCCATTAAATTCAAGAACACCATTCTTTCCCTCAAAATTTAAAGCAGTATTCCCATTGATAGTTTCTGTTTGAAATTCCAACGAACTTGAAACAGGATAATCATTTTCAAATGAAAATTCTATGATAATGTTGTCTGTCCCGTTCCATGCATAAGCTTGATAAAAAAGCAACTCATTTTCTCCAATATTTAATTCGGCGAGAGTAAGTCCGTGAGACGCATTATAAACCTGATTAAACCCCGAAGTATGAAAGCTTGTTAGTTCGCTATCTGTTGTAGTTTTCATTGAAATTGATGGAAATAATAATTCTCCAGAAGTTCCAAGTGAATTAAGAAAAAGGGCTAAAGATTGGATATCTCCCGCTTGAATTCCTGCAGCACTTAATTCAGCAGCTGTCAATAACATCTGATATTTTCCGCCATTTTTTGTAGTGTTGAAGGGCAGGGCAGAGGAAGAATTTGAAGTATTTAATGGAATAGAAGTCAAGGAAGGATTCGAACGAAAGTTCTCTATTCGTTGGTAATTATCAGCTTGTAAATAGGGAATTGGCGTGTAATTTATTAGCGCTGGAGCTTGACAATTTGCAAGGTATTTTGCTTTATCTACTCGAACAGAGTCGAAAATTCCAGTATGGTCAAAAACACGTGTATATGTAAGATAATCCCATTCTCCACAATTATATTGATCCCAAGTTGTTAGTGGACTACATTTTAATTTGTAATACATCAATACTTTTTCAAAGCGTTTTGAATTTAATTCTTCAGGAAAAGTAAAATTTGCTCTTCGCGTAGTTATTGAATCAAAAGTAAAAGTCTTTACCCATGTTGTATCTTGAGAAAAGTGGGCAAAAGATAAACTAAGACCGATAAATAATAATAGAAGTTTTTTCATGTTATTCTTTAATAAATTGTTTCACAATTTTTCTATGTTCTGTGGTGATTTCAAGAAGATAAAATCCTTTTTTCAATCGTGAAATATCGAATGAGTGGCTTGAAGCATTATCTAAATGTTCTTCAATAATTCTACCATTCGCATCTAAAATACGAACTTTTATTTCAGTGGCATTATTTTTTATGGTAACAAATTGATTTGCAGGATTTGGATAAATCTCAAGGTGATTAAGTGAAGTTTCATCTACATTACTTTCAAAAGTTAGTGATTGACTTAAAACACATCCATTTTGGAAATAAACAGTAACTTGATAGGTTGCCCCTAAATCAACTGGAATAGTATAGCATTGTTGAGTTTCTCCAATTATCGGTTGATTGTCCATATACCATTGATAAGAAAAGCCTGTTTCAGAGGAGCAATATACACCTGCGCCTTGATTGGGGTCATTGACAAGCGTAACAATAGGCAAGGCAGGACAAATCGATTCGTTAACAGTTCCTGGTTGTGAACTAATTCCTAATAAAAAGGCAGCGTATGACTCACAAATTCCTTTAAGTTTAAAATCAAGCCATGGATCTAATAATCCAAACATAGCAGTTTGTTGCGCCGCTCTTGTAATTGAAATAGATGGAGAGGAAACGCTTTCACCAAAATCACAGTTAAAATCAGTATTTGCATAATAGCAATGCGCTCCACCACTAATAGAAACAAAACTTTTGCAAGAACTAGTTAACCCATTATAAATTGGAATATGATGTTCAGCAGGCGGAGTTACCCCGTCAGCACTTCCAGAAAAAATTAAGGCGGGAACATATACATTTGAAGCCGCAGCAATTGCTGAAGGATTTGTTTCTGCAGGAGCCAATCCAATAACAGTTTCGATATTAGAATTATTTGCTGCGGCAAGAAAAGAAGCTCCACCTCCCATGGAATGACCTATAATCGCAGCTTTTTGAAGTATTTTTCCATTAAAGAGTGAAGATAAATTGGCATCTAGCGCTAGCATTTTGTCTGACACTTGCTTTAAATCTGTTCCAAAATCTCCATGACTTGGACCAGGAATTAAGCCGCCTTCAGTTCGTGGAAAAGCCAAAATATATCCTCTTGCGGCATAATGTTGCCAAATAGTAGCATAAGCACTCCAAGCCATTGCAAAACCATGACCAAAAGTTATCACTGGAAATCGACCTGAAGCTAAAGAAACATTATCACCTGAGGTATTTGCAGGATAGTAAATCTCAGTTTGAATTTGCCGGCCAACTCCACCACCAGAACCAAAACCTCCGGTTCTCAAAGGATCATTAAAAGTAATAGTTGTATGTCCAATTTGATATTGAGAATATGAAATAAGGGAGCAAGTAATTCCAATAAAAAAAAGAAATATTTTCAATGCGATACTTTTGCTCAAATATAGTCTTTTATTCAATAATTAGCTCTCTTCCCCTTTCTAAAATTATGATTTTTTTATTTTCTTGAATAGGGATTTTTTTAGCAATTTTCTCAACTATTCCTTTCCCTATTTTCTGTTCATCATGCGTCGATATGATAATTGAAGTTGAAAGTAATTCTGCCATTGAAAGGGCTTTATTTATACCAAGATTAATAGTTCCACCCAAATACCATGGAAGAAGGTAAGTAGAGCAAGAAGTAATTAATACATCAGCAGTAACATGTTTATTTAGGGATTTAAAACCATGAGGCGCATACACTATTTTCTTATTTTCAAAAGAAATCAAGAAAGCATTATGAACGAGATCGAAGAGTGATTTTTTATTAATGCGCTCAATTTTCACCTTCTCAAAATCGTTAATATTGATTAAATTTTTAAAGTAATTCCATCTTTTTATTTTAGTCAAGGTATTGGTTTCTGCTATAATTGGAATAGTTGGATCAAATTGAAGCAATGTTTCCTTGTTACAATGATCAGTAAATGGATGCGAAATAAAAATATAATGAGGTTTTTTTATCTCAGAAATTAATGGCTGTGGCTTCAAGTGAAACTGTTCAGAAAACCAAGATGCAAGATCTATTTGTGAAACTGTAAACCAAGGATCAACAAGTATTGATAAAGAATCACTTTCCCACATCCATGAACTGTCCTCATTCAGTTTCACGACTCGAATAGCCATGATTAGTTCATGAACATTTTTATAGAAAGACTTAATTTTTCGCGAATTTCTGTTCTATCAACAATATAATCTAAGAATCCATGTTCTAGTAAAAATTCTGAAGTTTGAAAATCATCTGGTAAATCTCTTCCAATTGTTTCTTTTACAACACGCGGACCAGCAAAAGCAATCAGTGCGCCAGGTTCTGAGATATTTATGTCACCAAGCATTGCAAAAGAAGCAGTAACACCACCAGTTGTTGGATCAGTTAAATAGGAAATATAAGGAAGTTTAGCATCCGAAAGTTGACCTAATTTCCCAGAAACTTTTGCCATTTGCATGAGAGAATAACCTGCTTCCATCATTCTTGCCCCACCAGATTTTGAAATAATCATAAATGGTGCTTTGAGTTTAATTGCTTCGTCAATGGCTTTTGCAATTTTTTCTCCCATTACTGAACCCATTGAACCTCCAATAAAGGAGAAGTCCATAGCAGCAATGATAAAATCCATCCCATCAATCTTACCTTTTGCAGTTCGGATAGCATCTTTTAATCCGCTTGTTTTTTGAGTAGCTTTAACACGATCAGTATATTTTTTTGTATCTTCAAAACCAAGAGGGTCTCCAGAAACGATATTTGGATTTAATTCTTTGTATTTTCCCTCATCAAAAATGAGTTTAAAATATTCTTCTGAACCAATTCTCTCATGGTGAGAACAGCGATCACAGACATAGTTATTTTTTGCCAAATCATCTGAAGAAAAAAGTGTCTTACAATTTGAACATCGTGCCCACAATCCTTCGGGAATTTCTTTTTTCTCGCTTGTTGAGGTTGTAATTCCCTCTTTATATCGTTTAAACCAACTCATTTTTTTTATTTAGGATAATGTATTTATATTGTTTAGGTCACTAAATGCTTGTTCTAAGCGAATCATAAAAGTTTCTTGTCCTAATCTTATGTATTTCCGAGGATCGTAGTATTTTTTATTCGGTAAATCTTCTCCCTCTGGATTTCCAATTTGCTCCTGTAAATAGTCATTGTATTTTCTAATATAATCTCTAATTCCTTCTGTGAAAGCAAATTGTAAATCAGTGTCGATATTCATTTTAATAACGCCGTAACCAATTGCTTCTCGAATTTCTTCTTTTGTAGACCCAGATCCTCCATGAAATACAAAATTTATGGGGTTTTCTCCAGTATTAAATTTCTTCTGCACGTATTCTTGGGAATTCTTTAAAATGATAGGTGTTAATTTAACATTTCCGGGCTTGTAGACACCATGAACATTTCCAAATGCTGCCGCAATTGTGAAGCGTGGAGATATTTTCATAAGTTCTTCAAAAGCATATGCAACTTCTTCAGGTTGGGTGTATAATTTAGAGCTATCGATATCTGTATTATCTACTCCATCTTCTTCTCCACCAGTAATTCCTAATTCTATTTCTAAAGTCATTCCAATTTTACTCATGCGAGAAAGATATTTCTTACAAATATCCAAATTTTCAGATATTGGTTCTTCTGAAAGATCAATCATGTGTGAGCTAAACAAGGGTTTTCCTGTCAATCTAAAATGTTCTTCACCTGCATCTAGTAATCCATCTATCCACGGCAATAATTTTTTTGCGCAATGGTCGGTATGAAGAATAACAGTTGCACCATAAGCTTCTGCCATTAAATGTACATGTTTCGCTCCCGAAATACCTCCTAAAATAGCTGCTTTTTCATTTTCATTTGAAAGTCCTTTTCCAGCATAAAAGAGTGATCCACCATTTGAAAATTGAACAATAACTGGGGCTTTTAATTTAGCGGCAGTTTCGATTACTGCATTTGTAGTACTCGTATTTGAAACATTTACTGCAGGAATCGCAAAATGCTTGAGTTTTGCATAGTCAAAAATTGCTTGTACTTCATCTCCCCAAGCCACTCCCGGTTTAATAGAACTGCTCATTTATTTTTTGTTTGTGCAAAGTTAAAAATTTGTACCCAAGTTTAAAATATTCTTTTTTACTTTTAGTAAGCTTCTTTTTATAATACTTAAATCAAATATATTACAAAGTTTATACTAAACTATTTTTATTATCGTTTTACTAAAAAAACTTATTTGCCTATGTCAAAAAAATACTTACTCGAAATTTTAGAAAATAACAAACCAATTTTGCAACCAACTGCGGCTTCAATTCAGTTTTTATTAAGTTATAGTAAAGCAATGGATGTAAAAAAGTTCAAAAAACAAAGGGTTTTATTTTGTAAAAACTAATAAAACGCCGAAAGGCGTTTTTTTTATCGCAAACAAAATTCTAAAACTGTATTTGTGAATTCTTCAGGTGCATCTGCATGAACCCAATGTCCTGCATTTTTAATAGTTTTTAGCGACATATCTGAAAAAAAACTTTCTAGTTCTT
>JBIKOE010000014.1:0-44876 GCA_044358215.1 Crocinitomicaceae bacterium | reverse complement strand
AGCAAATAATTCTATGCCCGGAAGATGAACTTTTACCTCAGTAATTTTATTTTGTTTTTCCTTATCATTTTCTAGAATCAAAAATACTTCAATAGAAGTAATTGCCTGATTAAATAGCTGCAACTTACTAATTTTATCGTGAATAAAATCCAATAGTTTTTTGTCTGCTTTAAAATGAACTGTGTGAATTTGTTGTTCCATAAATCTACTTTTTTGTGCCCCGGGGATGAGCTTGTGAATAAATTGCAGTCAATTGCGCAAAAGAATTGTGCGTATACACTTGAGTAGCTGCTAGACTTGCATGACCTAATAAATCTTTTAAAGTTTCTAAACCGGAACCACGATTTAACATATGTGTAGCAAAGGTGTGACGAAGAATATGAGGGCTTTTTTTATCTAAATTTGTTACTAAACCTAAATAAAGATTAATTTTTCGATACACAAAAGTTGGATACATCAGATTGCCATTTTTAAGAACGAATAATGTTTTTGTCTCGCCGATACATTTTTTTTTCTCCAAACGATAAGCGGTGATTTTTTTACTCAATTCTGCAGCAATTGGAATAATCCGTTCTTTGTTCCGCTTTCCTAAAACTTTTATGGACTGATCCGTTACATCCTGTTCTTTTAGTTCAATTAATTCATTTAAACGAATTCCTGTTTGGTAAAAAACTTCAAACATCAATTCATTTCTCAGTCCTTCAAAATCTTTCTCAAATAATGGACTCAATTTACTCGGTTCTAATTCTGATTCTTTTGCAAAAACAGGCAAGCGTTTTTCACTTTTTGGCCCACGAATTTTTTGCATAGGATTGAGTTGAATTCGACCTTCTTTTCTCAGCCATTTAAAAAATGTGCGCAGAGTAGCAATCTTGCGATTCACAGACTTATTTGTTAGCCCATCATCAATTTGAGCAACAATCCAAGATCGAATTCCT
Source organism: Crocinitomicaceae bacterium (assembly GCA_044358215.1). Lineage (GTDB taxonomy): Bacteria > Bacteroidota > Bacteroidia > Flavobacteriales_D > Crocinitomicaceae > UBA952. The sequence continues at coordinate 43,938 of JBIKOE010000014.1, read as the reverse complement.
GAAGATGTAAGACTTTCAAATTGATTTAAGGAAGTAATGTCTGAGAATACGGCAAATTGTTTTAGGTCGTTTTCATAGGCAATCACTGTGTGATTGGAATATCGTTTTTCGAAGGTGATATAATCTAGAAAAAGTTGATACATAAAAAAAGGAGCCTAAGCTCCTTTATAACGTTATATAACCTGAAATGTTACATTTCAGCAGACTGCATTCTTTGCTTGTAAGCAGCACGAATTACTTGTTGACGGCGAGAGATTGAAGGCTTTTCAAATTCCTTACGCTTTCTCAATTCCTTCATGACATTTGTTTTTTCGTACTTCTTCTTGTACTTCTTTAGTGCTCTATCAATATTTTCACCTTCTTTAATCGGAATAATCAACATACTTTATAAACTTTTAATTTTTACTTAGGGTGGCAAATATACTACTATTTTAAATTAAATACAATTCTTATTTTAAAATTTCTCGTGAAATAACAATTTTTTGAATTTCTGAGGTTCCTTCACCGATTGTCATGAGTTTTGCATCGCGTAAAAACTTCTCTGCAGGATATTCTTTTGTATAGCCGTAAGCTCCCATTATTTGTACTGCTTCATTGCCGCATTTTACAGCAACTTCAGATGCATAGTACTTTGCAAATGCCCCTTCTTTGCTCAATGGTAAATTATTATTTTTCCGATATGCCGCCTGAAAAGTTAATAATTCAGCTGCTCTAACTTCTGTGGCCATGTCTGCCAGTTTAAACCCAATTGCTTGAAATTGTCCAATTGCTTGTCCAAATTGCTCTCTTTCTTTTGAATACTGCAAAGACGCCTCGTAAGCACCACGTGCAATGCCACAGCTTAATGAAGCAATAGAAATACGGCCGCCGTCAAGAATTTGCATTGCTTGCTTAAATCCCATTCCCACTTCACCAATTACATTTTCTTCAGGAATGCGAACATTGTCAAAAATTAATTCTGCAGTTTCGCTAGCACGAACACCCAATTTATCTTTGATTTTTACAGCTGAAAAACCCGGTGTTCCCTTTTCAACTATAAAAGCAGTTATGCCATTGCTATCAAGTAATTCTCCAGTTCTTACTAAAACAACTAATACATCTCCAGACAGGCCATGGGTAATCCAGTTTTTTGTTCCATTGAGAATCCAATCAGTTCCATCTTTTACAGCCGTAGTTTTCATTCTCATGGCATCTGAGCCGGTATTTGATTCAGTCAAGCCCCATGCTCCAATCCAATCGCCACTTACCAATTTAGGTAGGTATTTTAATTTTTGTTCCTCAGAACCATGGTAATAAATATGGCCAACACAAAGTGAATTATGTGCTGCAACACTCAAACCTATCCCTCCACAAACTTTCCCTAATTCAATGAGTGCAGTTGCATATTCAAAATAGGAAAATCCGGAGCCTCCATATTTTTCTGGAATAAAAATACCAAGCAAACCAAGTTCGCCCAATTTCTTCATGGTTTCAACAGGGAAATACTCTTCGTCATCCCATTTTTTCATATTCGGACGAATTTCCTTATGTGCAAAATCTCGCACCATTTGAGTAATCATTAATTGATTTTCGTTTAGATCAAAATTCATTTTATTTTATTAAAAAGTAATTAAATTGTCAATTTTAGAGGAATGATTCGTAAGCTTTTGCTTGCCATTTAAAAAGCTAAGCTCGACGATAAAATTAAATCCATAAACAATTCCACCACATTTATGAATTAATTCGGCTGCAGCATCTGCAGAGCCTCCGGTAGCAAGTAAATCATCATGTATCAATACTTTTTGTCCACTTTTAACGGCATCACTATGGATTTCAATAACAGCTGAGCCATATTCTAAGTCGTAAGAATGACTAATTTTTTTGTAGGGAAGTTTTCCTTGTTTTCTGATTAAGATAAATGGAACTCCCAAGCGCATTGCCAAAGGATAAGCAAATAAAAAACCCCTGCTTTCAATTCCCGCTATTGCATCTATTTCTGAGTGCTGATACATCTCAACTAAATGATCTAAAATGTCATTAGATAGACTTGAATCCAACATAATAGTTGAAATATCTTTAAATAATATCCCAGGCTTTGGGAAATCTTTAACGTCACGAATTGTTTCCTTTAAGCGTTCTTGTAATGTCATAATTAGTGCAAAGATAAATAAGGAAAAAGTTTTTCATACGTTTCTGAATCAATTAAAACAGATTCTTTTATTTCCTCGATATTTTTGAATCCATTTCGTTGGATGCGCATTTTAATAATAGAATTAGCTTGATTCCATTTTAAATAAGGATGTACTTTCAATTCTTCAATTGTAACTGAATTAATGTTTATTCTTTTTATATCTTTTTGACTAATAAAAACATGGTCTTTTATTTTATCATAGGCTTCAGGTGTCATTTTCCAAACTTCAAAAAGCTGTTCTTTTGTAAAATAACCACCCAGTTTTTCACGGTAGCGGATAATTTGTTTAGCATAAAATGCACCGATCCCATATATTTTCATGAATTCAGTCGTGTCCGCAGTATTTAGATTTATTAAGGTTATTTGTTTTGCTTGTTTTTTAAAAGATTCTTGATTTGGAGTATTTTGAAATCGCTCTGGATAAACAACAGAATCGCGAATAAGCTCAAATAAGACATCTGGAATTACAAAAATACGTTTCAAATCTTCCTCAGAATAAATACCACGCGAGGTAAATTTTAAAACAACAACACTTTGCTTTTCACTTAAGCCGAGGTTGGTCCAATCAGTAAGCGTGAAGGTATTTGGATTAAATTTTGAATCTGGAGCCTTGTATTTTTTCTTTTTTGAATAATAATTGGAATAGTTTCTTTTCTCAAACTTCTTGTGTGTTCTTTCAAATTCAGCAATTTGTTCAGAATTTATAACAAGAGCTTCATCCTTTTGAAAAAACATGTAAACACGAGGAAAGAAAATAAGACCTAAGGAAGCTAAAATTAATACCAACAAACCCCTTTTACTTCTATTTGAGATAACAAATGGGTCTTCGTATTTCATTTCTATAAACTATTCCTTTTCGCTCTTTTCTATAGTAGAATCGTGCTCAGGTTTAGAAGGAATGGTTAAAATCTTATAGAAGAAATAGGCTGTAGCAAAAGTTACAGAACTCCAAGTAACAATAATTAAGATGAGAGCAGAAGTATTCATAAGAGAATAAATTTCAGGATTTATAAAGATTACTAATCATTTGATTCAGGATAAGGGTTTGAGCCTTGGCGTTTTTTAGCAATATATACTAAGATTGCAACAAGTACAAATAAACCTACTAAAAGGAATCGAGCCGTCCAACCATACACTGAAGTAGCTTTTGTAGCATTTTCTAAAATACTTGGAATAGCTCCTACAAATACAACTATCAAGAAAATTGGGGAAACGTATTTAATGATAAATCTAAAAATCCCTGGAACTTTGATATCAGCACCGGTATTAATTTCTTTCCATCCCTTATCCATTCCAAAAACCCATGCAAATAGGACAATTTCAACCATAGCAAAAATAACGAGTGCGATTGTTCCTGCCCAATAATCGTATTCATTAAATGCATCTTGAGACAAAACACAAGGAATACCAAGAACAAGAATAATCGCACCAAAAATCCAAGCTCCAGTTGATTGTTTAATTTTAAAATTATCCTCCAAAAAGCCCATTACAGGTGTCCCCATTGCTAAGGAAGATGTTATTCCAGCAAAAAATAGGAGGCCAAACCACATTACACCTGCAAAAATTCCAAAAACTCCCCAATCAGAAAATAAATTTGGTAAAACCATAAAGCCTAAACCTAAACCACCTTGTTCACTAACAAAATTAGTTACTCCCTCAATTCCTAAATAACCTACAGAAATTGGAATTATTATTGCAGAACCGAGAACAACCTCTACAAATTCGTTCATCCAACCTGCGCTCATCGCATTTAATGCAATGTCTTCTTTTGATTTTAAGTAAGATGCATAACAATGGATACTTCCCATTCCTAAAGAAAGTGTAAAGAAAATTTGCCCTGCAGCGGCAACCCAAACCTTAAAACTCCAAATTGAAGAGAAATCTGGGGACCATAAATAATTAAGTCCGACAATACCATCATTAATTGCACCTCCAGGACTTGCTTGCAATGAAATTCCTGTGATTGCTAAAACAATTCCAAATAAGATCAGTAAAGGCATTCCAATTTTTGCAACTTTTTCAACACCGCCACTTAATCCTCGGGATAAAATCCAAGTATTTAAAAAGAGGCAGATAATCCAAAAAATTACTGGATGACTTGTTCCTAATTCAATATAATTAACGAAAAATGATTGTACTTCTGTTTGGGACATTCCAGTGAAAGTTCCTGCTACAGAATAATACGACCAAGAAAGTGCCCATGATTCAAGATAACAGTAAAATGCAGCTACCGCAATATTTGTAAAAATTCCAAAGACACCAAAGTATTTCCAATAATGAGCTTTTCCCATTGCATCAAATATAAATGGAGTTGAATGTTGCCCATACCGCCCACCAAATCGGCCCATCGACCATTCCACAAAAAGCAATGGAATTCCCATCAAGAGAAAACAAACTAGATAAGGAATGATAAAAGCGCCTCCTCCATTGTCAATTGCTTGTGCAGGAAAACGCAAAAAATTACCAAGACCAACGGCATTTCCTGCCATTGCTAAAACTAAGCCAACGCGTGAGCCCCATCCGGAAGATTGTGTTTTTGTCATTTTTTAATGAATAATAATTAATAAACGAAGATAATAATATTTTTAGATTAAATGTCTTTCAATGTTTCTTCTAAAGTCTTTGGCTTGTATAAAAGTTCAGATTGTGCTTTTTGAAGATCGAATCCTGTTTTTGGAGGACGCTTGGCTTTTTGATTTAGGGAAAGACTATCTGTTTTTGTCAGAAAATCAGTCGAAAAGGAATAAAACTTTGCAATTCTTAGCACCAAATCATAAATCGACATCGTTTCAGGACCAGAAATATGATAAAGTCCAGTTTTATTTAATGAGCAAATACGAATACAGGCCCAAGCTAAATCATCAGCCCATGTTGGTGCACGAAATTGATCGTCAATAATAGACAGAGGCTGTCCTTTTGAAAGCGCTTCTTTTGCCCAGCAAATAATATTAGATCGAGAGAGATTATTCGCCGTTCCATATAAAATAATCGTTCTTACAATTGAATGATTTAAATACCTTGAAGTTGCAACTAATTTTTCTGCAGAAACTTTAGAACGTGCATAAATACTTAAAGGATTTGGCGTGTCATTTTCGGAATAATTTCCTTTTAAACCATCAAACACAAAATCTGTTGAAAGCAATTGAAAATGAGCTCCTATTTTTTGAGCAGCTTCAAAAAGTAAGTGTGTGGCCTCAACATTTAATTTTTCACATTCCAAAGGAAACTCTTCGCATTCATCGACATTTGTCATTGCAGCAGTATGAATAACGTGCGTTGGAATAAAACGATTAAAAACACTTTTAATATCATCTGACGAACAAATATCCATCGTGGAATATGATGCATCCATGCAATCTGGATTTCTATTTTTACCTTTTGAAGTTGCGATAAAAGGAATGTTATTTTTGGTCAAATGCTTTACAAGCTTTTGCCCTAACAAACCATTGGAACCAGTAATTAATATCATCATAGTTCCCAAATAGATTTTTTGCGTTTAGATTGAAATTTAAAATAGTGTTTATGTTCTAAAATCCAAGCCATTATTAGATAAAGTAAAACTGAAGAACCCAATGTGCAAAAAGAAAAGTAAATAAATCCAAGGCGAACCTTATTCGATCGAATTCCAAGTTTCTGAGCCCACCATTCACAAACGCCAAATGATTGCATTTCAAAGAAAAAAATTATTTTCTGAAAAAATCTTTTCATTTATTCAAAAGTTTAATGCCTATCGAACAATTCAGACAGCGCTTGCGCAAACAAAATTGCTTATAAATTTCCAAATGTGCTTGCGAATCAAAAGCATTTTTTGGAACAATGCCAATAACAGACCATTTTCTTGTAACATAATTGCTTTCTGTTGGCAAATACTTTAACAATTCAATCGCTTGATTAATATAACATATGTTATTCTCAAGATGTGCTTTTCGATATAAAAATAAGGGAATAGCATTGACCAATATATTTTGAAGAATTGATTTATTATGTGAAAAAATGTTTTGTGAAGAAAAAAAATCAACTAAATCTATTGTAGTAATGTCCCAAAAAGGAAAATTAAAATCAAATTCACTTACAAATTCTGAAAAAAGTTGGAGACGTTTTTTAGGGAAACTATTAGGGCGAAGGCCTTTTAAGCGCCATTGATAAAATTGAGATTCGAAAAAATTACAATCTTTGTTATTTATAAAACCTGCATATTGCTCCAAACTTTTTGTTCTCAATCCTTTAGGTAAAGCTAAAAATTGTTGAATATCAAAGGATATCGCCAAAGACTCAAATGGCTGTTGGTTTACGCTTGATCCAAATGAACGAGCAAAAAGAATATAAAGAAGATGCTGATCATCCAGAAACTGTATTTTTTGAAGTTCCAATAATTTCCGCTTAAATCTTGTTTCTATCGCTCGATCTTTCATGTTAGTTCGATAAATACAAGGGATTTCTAAAATTGAATTCGTACAAGGAATATCAAAAGACATAGCATTAAGCTGATTGAATTTCTCGTAATGTTTTGAATCAATATGCGTTTTCAATTCTATTGTTGGAATAATTCTTCCATTTTGTACAACTTCTTTATCATTATTAAACACAACATGCAAAATAACATTGTTATATGCCTTATCTAGATGGTGGTTGTGCTTGTACCAGTCTGATGAGTTAATATGGATTTCAATAGAACCAAACCATTTTAAATCGTCATAGAGAATAGAAGCTTCCTGAAAATCAGGTCCAGACTCAAATTCATTATACGTCCCAAAGTCTAAAATTGTAAATTCTTTCTTATCGAATAAGGATAATTTTGGAAAAGGCAAGCGTTTCATTTTCCATAGAAAATGTAAGTATTTTTCGTTCATAAATAATCATTAGATTACTTAAGATACAAAAAAAAGCGCTTTGAAAGCGCTTTTTAAAAGAATTTACCGAGGTAAAGGAGTTTTATATTTCTTCCAACTAGGATCTGCTGGAGGCGCAGTATTAGCGTCAAATTCTGTACTTGTAATCAAAACAGTAGTTCGTCTATTTATCTGATGTAATTGTTCAAATTTCGCCTTATCAGAAAGTTTAAATTGGTTAATATATTCTTCTTTTAATGTAACTTCTTCTCCATTTTCTAAAATCAAAGTTGCTGGTTCACTTTCTCCTTTACCAACTGGCTTTATTCGTCTTGGGTCTATGCCTTTATCAACTAAGAAATTATAAACAGCTTTGGAACGATTTTCTGATAGTGCTTGGTTGTGAATCTCTGAATCCCTTGCATCAGTATGAGAATATAAGTCAATTGTAATATTTTGATTTTGATCTAATAATTCAAATAAATATTGCAGGGAATCATTAGACATACAAGAAGCATCATTTATAAATGTCCATTGATCCAAAGGGTAGCGAACCTCAGGAGGTCGTATTTCTTTAATTGGCAATAAGGTCATTTCAATTAAGAAACTTTGGCTTCTATCCATTCCAATGGTACTAAATTTAGCGCCTCTTTTATCTTCGTAGTAACCTTCCTTACTAGCTTTGAGGATATAACTTTTCTCAGCCAAAACATAGCGGGACTTATCCTTTTTTTCTGTCCATTTTTCAGTTTTTCCTTTTTCTTTTCCTTTATCACTTGTTAAACCCTCCCATTTTGTTCCGTCTGAAACAAGTACTTCAACATTTGCGCCTTCTATTTTTTTAGACTTATTTCCTGCTTCATAAACTACAACCTTTAAATCAAATAAGTTTGGGGGAACTGAATAACTCCAGATATCTGCCGTATACTCGTTACTTTGAGATGTTTTTCTTTCAGAAGTAAAAAATCCTGAGGTTTTATTAATTGCACAGATACCGTAATCATTACCAATTGAATTAATGGGATATCCTATATTTTTTACATTTTTCCATTTATTTTCAACACCCTCGCGCTCAGCAATAAAAATATCTAATCCACCTATTCCAATATGACCATCAGAGGAAAAGTAAAGATTTCCATCAGAACTTATCGAAGCAAAAAGTTCATCGCCTATTGTATTAAATTCAGAACCCATATTAGTAGGTACAGATCCCCACGATTTTGTTTTTTTATCATATAAAACATACCATAAATCTTTACCACCAAAACTTTTTTCGCCTTTTGAATTCATTTTTAAATCTGATGAAAAAATTAGCATATTTCCATCCTCCGTGATACAAGGATGACCGACGGAAATTGAGTCTGCAGGCTTTAAATTTAATTTTATTGGATTTTCAAAATCTTCTCCAATTACATCAACTTGCCAAATGTCGCAGCCTAAACTTACTTTAGAAGGATTTGGACAACGTGTAAAATACATTATTTTTTTCTTAGAATCAAAACAAACTGATCCTTCACTTTGAGAAGTATTAACAATTCCTTTTGTATCAATTGACCTAACATCAGAAGGATTACCTTTTTCATCATAAGTAGCCATAAAAATATCCATGTATTTATGCCCGATTACCAAATCCCTTGAAGTACCAAAAGATTCATCTCGGCTTGTTGCAAAATAAATAACTTTCCCTTTTTTGTCTGCAAAAGAAGGAGACATATCGTATTTGTTGCTATTTATTTTTGATTCACATTTAACTACTACTTTTGATTCTTCAATGCTAAAATCTTTAAATTTTTGTAAAGATGAAATAGCATCATCTACATCTTTATACATTGACTTAGGTGCAATTTTTTTATAGGATTCATAAATCTTTGATGCACTAGAGAAATCCCCCATCATTTTCAACATATTTCCCTTGTAGAAATAAACTTCTGGTACACGCTCGAAATATTTGAGTTCTATACAAACGCCATACCATTTATTTGCATCGTCATACCTAGAAAGGTATCTATTCGCTTCAGCAATATTGAAAGCCATTGAGCCTTTTTCCCTTATAGTCCCTTTTGTCCCTAATCTCTTATATGCTTTTTCACACTTTGTTAGTGCTTCAAAATAATTACCAGATAAGAATGTTGCATTGGCATCAGCTACATATTTTGGCATTTCACGTTCTCTTTCTTTAATACCTTGAGATAGTAAAAATCCACAATTAGAGACAAAAAGAAAAAGAGTTATTACAAACTGCTTCATAAAAAATAAATTTAAATATAGTTCAAAAATAAAGAAAATTAATTAATCTGCACAATATTTTCGCCATTCAGATAGCAAATTTGAAAAAGAAACAGGTAATTCAGATTCAAAAAATAATTTTTCTTTCGTTTGAGGTTGAATTAGACCCAATGATTTAGCATGTAATGCTTGTCCAGAAAGCAGTGAGAAACAACTCTCTACAAACTTACGATAAGGCACTGAAATTGTACCCCTTAATATCTTATTGCCTCCATATTCCAAATCATTAAAGAGTGGATGGCCAATATGCTTCATATGAACTCGGATTTGATGAGTTCTTCCTGTTTCTAATTTGCACTCAATCAGAGTAACTAAACCAAAGCGTTCGATAACTTTATAGTGAGTTTTTGCAAATTTACCATAATCTGAATCAGAGAAGACTGTCATTACTTTTCTGTTTTTTAGAGATCGCCCAATATTCCCTTCTACAAAGCCATCTTCTTTTAAATCACCCCAAACTAAAGCAATGTATTTTCGTTCAGTGGTTCTATCATAAAACTGTTTTGCTAGATGCGTTAAAGCCATTTCAGTTTTAGCAATAACAAGAATTCCAGTAGTGTGTTTGTCAATTCTATGAACTAATCCTGGCCGTCCATAATAATCATTTGGAGGGTTTGGTAAACTATTTATGTGATATACTAATGCATTTACAAGTGTGCCTGAATAATTTCCGTATCCAGGATGAACAACCATATTAGCAGGTTTATTAACAATCAATAATTCATTGTCCTCATACAAAATTTCAATCGGAATATTCTGAGGAATTAACTCAAATTCACGAACTGGGTAAGGCAAAACCATTGCCACTTCATCCCCAGGTTTCACTTTGTAATTCTGCTTTTCCTTTTTGCCGTTTACATGAACGTTACCATTTTTTGCAGCAACCTGAATTTTGTTTCTTGAAGTATTTGGAAGCCTATCTAAAAGATACTTATCAATGCGAATTATTTCTTGGCCTGGATCAACCTTAAAGCGATAATGTTCAAATAATTCTTCTTCGTTATCCAACTCAAATGCTGCATCGTCCTCTATCAATTTTTGACTATTTTCCATGACTTTTGAGAAACTTGAGGTATTTGAAGAAAAAAGTAACCGGCACTAAAATTTGATAAATCTATTTGATTTTCATTTGTTTTTAGCAATATTCTTCCTGTTTGGTCAAATAGAATTTTTTCGAAATTATTATCTTCTTGTGGTAGAATAATTTGAAAAATATCAGATGTCGGATTTGGAAATATTTTAATATCAAAAGTTTCTTCATTAATACCAATAAATTCATCCAAATTAGTAGAAAAAACAGGGCGAATCATTCCAGTACCTGAAAAAGGTGAAGTTAACCAAGTTGCTCCTCCATTTACACTAAACTTAATTTTTGATGAAAAATCCAAATTACGATCTAAACCTAAATTTAATCGTTCCGGATCTAACTGACGCCAACCAACAAAAAAACTTGTGTTGACTGGGACTTTTATATTGTCAAGAAAATAATACGTCACAAATTGTTCGTCGCCAATTGGATAAATTGGATTTCTAGGATTAAAAACATCATCTTCATATAAAATTTGGTCAGGCTCATCATTATTTTCTGACCAAACTGTTAGTAAAAACAATTTATTAGATACATCAACTACTGATGGCACAAATTGGAAACTCACACCAATTAAAGAATCCGCTTCATAGGCGTCAAATCTTACTGCAAGCCTAGCTTGTGATCCTGTTGGGCCAAAAGCAGCCTCTGAACTTCCATCGTCGTAACTATAAAAATTTGTAAAGTTTTGGGAAAACCCAGTTGAATCATTTATTAAATCATTAGGGAATTGAGTAGGAACATTCGCCTTTACAGCAAAACTTTGTTGAATTCCAGATAACGTTTTATCAAAGCTACTTCCGTTTGTTAAATTATGATAAGAAGTGTGCACTGTTCGCGCCGAAAAATTAAGTTGATTTTCTGATAAAATAGAGCCAGGGAGTACAAATGAACCACTAAGTATGTTATTATTTGAAAAAGATAGAAAGCCATTTAGTGAATTATTCTCAGCGCTTGGACTTCCATTGTGTAAGTCAATTTTCAGAGAATCTGCCATCTTATTTCCTATTGAATTTTTATAGTGATCCCATGGCACTGAAGTATAGGTTTTTAAAAGGGTGTTAAGCGGGTAGACAAAAGCAAAATCCTTAAAAAGTGTATCATTGTGACTAGACCCAGCTCTTAAATGAACATAATCTAAATGAAAATGATCAAGTGCACCCGCAAGTGAACCATAGTTGCGAAACCGAAACTGAAAACCTTTTTTAAAATACTTGTTTTCAGTGAGAGGAATATGTGCAGCTTTAAATGGTGAAAGAGAAGCACCATTTATACCCCAAACTCTAAACCATTGATCTAAATCCTTGGCATAAAATTCTAAAACTAATGAGTCAGATTGTTCAGGAGTGTCGCCAAGACCTTGTGCTTGGTATAAAAAACTAAAGTAAATAGAATCTATAGCTAAATAATTACTTAAATCAATTGGTTTTGATGTTAATTTATCTGCATAATTTGTAATTGAAGTTCCTATTTCATAAGGAAATCCCGTTTCATCTAAGCCATCAAAAGTAACTACACCAAGTGATCGAGGATTAACAGCAAAACGATAGTTATGGTATGCAAAATCATCGGCCCAAATTTTGGATGGATCATTGATTGGCATAAAAAACTGTCGTGCTGAATCCTGAAAAAAATCTGGATTTGTTATCCATAATGTATCAGAAATATCTGTAACTCCAATCGTATCATAAATATAATAAGGAGGAAATAAAGGTAGTGTTTCATATTGCACTGGATACGAAGTAAGATCGCCAACTTTTACAGAGGTAGCTTGAAAATTATTGTCTATGAAAGTTGATGTAGAAGCGTCATAAATTCGATTAAATGTCTGCTGATTTGTCAAACTAGTTGAAGCTGAAAGTGGCAAGTAACTGAGTGGATCAATTAAGCGATAATATAAAATACTAGTTAGCCCATTTGCTGAAAAGTCGCCCAGATATTTTTGAAATTTATTAGTAGAAAATTCATCATAAAAAGGGAGAGAAAGGGTATCCGTTGAAAAAATAAAAGTGCTATCTATTGAATTTGAACCTGTCTTTAACAAGGTCTTTTCATTAAAACTAATAGATGGATTTGAGGTCATTGGCCCTAATTCTAATCCCTGAGAAAAAGAGAAAGAGGTAGAAATTATAGCAAGAAATAAAAGTCTCATAGATATTATTTTATTTATTCTTCTAAAGGATTTTTTTGCATTGTAATCGTAAACTGTGTTGATTTTAAAACTGTTGCACCTTCTATGTACTCGGGAGTTTGACTGTAAATAATAGCTGAAATTGAATCTTCAAAAGTAAAACAGTCTGGACAAATTATATTGTATGAAGTTATTCCCATTGTATCTAAAATATTTATAGCTTCATCACGATATAAACCAACTAAATTTGGGGTATTTATAGGTTCTCCCAAATCATTTTGTCCTACAATTAAAGTTATTACTGCTCCAACAGAAATACGTACGCCATCTTTTATTCGTTGGCCCTTATAAAGTTGTTCAATAACAGAGCCGTTTTCCTCACTACTTGCTCTATATTTTATGACATATCGTAAACCTCTTCCTTCTAAAATACTTTGAGCAAATTGAACTTGCTTATGAATCAAACTTGGCATTTCTATTAATTCATTTTTTTTAGTTAGACGCAAACCAATTACCCTATTTGACTTAACAAAAATTAAAGATGAAAATGTCGGTTCAACAAGTTGCTCGTATACTGTACCTTCCGGCTTTTTAAAAAGTGGAGATTTTGCATCATAAACACTATCAAGTATTTGATACTCCAATCCCAAATCTTCTAATTTTTGTTTTGCTACCTCAGCACTTAAACCAACTAAATTAGGGACTGCAATTTTTTCTCCATGGTTTGTGGCAAAATTTAAATAAAGAATTGTGAAAAATATGGCACACAAGTGAAAAATAATAATGTAGCCAAAATGCTTTAAAAAATGCTTCGAAAAAATAAAACTTTTAATGTTATTAAGAAGCGATATAAAGTTCATAGTTACAATAGCATTACTTGACAAATATAAGGATTCAATAGAATTATATAACTTACTTTTTAGAGAATTATTACTAAAAATTTGGAGATAAAATATTAGACCTATAAAAATCTTCAATGTAATCAACTGCTTCTTGAGAAGAATCTACCAACTTAAATAAATTTAAATCCTCTTTGGAAATATTTTTTTCTGCACTTAACATTGTTTCTTCGATCCAAACAAGTAAACCCGACCAATACTCTTTTCCAACAAGTACAATTGGTCTTTTGTTAATTTTCTTTGTTTGAATTAAGGTTAAAGCTTCAAATAATTCGTCTAAGGTTCCAAAACCACCAGGAAGTATAACAAAAGCTTGAGAATATTTAACAAAAATTACTTTTCTCACGAAAAAATAATCAAATAATATATTGTGAGATTGATCTATGTATGGATTATGATTTTGTTCAAAGGGCAAGTCGATGTTTAGCCCTACTGAAGGAGAGTTTGCTTCTTGCGCACCTTTGTTTGCGGCTTCCATAATTCCAGGTCCACCACCAGAGATTATTCCGTAACCAAGACTCCCCAATTCTTTCGCAATTTGGACACCTAACAAATAATATTTATTATCCACGGAAGTTCGTGCAGAGCCAAAAATTGAAACGCAAGGGCCAATTTTAGATAAGCGGTCAAATGCCTCAACAAATTCTGACATAATCTTAAAAATAGACCAGCTATCATTACTTTTAATTTCGCTCCAATCTTTTCTTATCTGTTCCATTTATTTTAATTAAAATACTCAATTTGTTGATCAAATTTTACTAACGATTCTATTTCCATTATATTCCACTAATATAAGGTATATTTTCACTTTGAAATTTGGACTTCAAATAATTTTGACCAATATTTTCCTGTTAAATAAAGTTTTTTGTTTATAGAATTGTATGCGATTCCATTTAAAACATTTCCATTTAATCCTTGTTTTTGTAAACTAACAAGTTCATCTGCATTTATTATTGCCGTTGTTTTACCGCTCAATGGATCAATAACTGCAATAGAATTAGACATCCAAATATTTGCATAAACCAAACCCTCAATATATTCAAGTTCATTGAGGTAATTAATTGGACCTTGATCTGAATAAACTTCAATTGTTTTAATTAATTGAAAGGTTTTTGGATCTCTGAAATAAAGTCTTTGACTACCGTCTGACATAATTAAATTTTTTCCGTCATTGCATAAGCCCCAACCTTCTCCTGTGTAGGTAAATTCTTTTTTAGATGCAAAGGTTTTCTTGTCATATACTAGACACTTTTGATTTTTCCAAGTTAATTGATATAAATCCTCACCAAAAATTGTAATTCCTTCTCCAAAATAAGGCGCAGCTAGACCAATATTCCTTTTAATTTGCCCTGATTCAATATCTACTTCAGCAATAAACGTTGCACCAGTTTGATTTGGATCGCCAGTTCCCTCATATAATATACCAGAATCAAAAGCTAGACCTTGCGTGAAACTTGTTTCCAAATGCGGGGAATTATTTTGTATTTTCAAACCCCATTTCGCAGGAACAATGTCTGACAAAATACTCATGTATCGTTCATCTCTAAGTTCAGATCCATCAGAAAGTTTAGCAACTAATTCCAAAGAATAAGAACCAACTAATCTATTCTTAGTATCAAATGTAAACTTGATAATACCCTTTGGATGATTCCAAGTTTTTAAACGTTCGCCATTTACTAATAAATCAATACTCTGAACCGCATTAATTATTTCAAAAGGTATCGTTACAGATTGACCTGATGTCACTAGTAAGTTTTCACTAAACTGAAATTGAAATTTTATTTCGTCAGTTGTGTCATCCGAAAAAAATAGAGGAATAATAAAGGCCCCTATTAATCCAAAAATTAGAACAAAAACAAGTATTTTTTTCATTTTTTTTTAATTTTTACTTGCTTTTTCTATTTCTGAATTATCGATTGAGCCATGAGAATCGTTGTAAACAACATTTCTATTTTTAAGTAAAATAGCCTGTGGTGATTGATGAATTACATTGAGTTCTTGCGCTATTAAGTTCGATAATTCCCTGAATTGAATAAGATCTAAATAATAACATTCTAAATTAGAAGAATTTTGCAAGCCATGAGATTCAATGCGATTAAGTGCCATACTTGAAATACTGCATCTAGTGCTATGTTTAAAAATCAGTTGGGAAATTAGGGCACTTCTATCTACTATTTCTGCCAATTGTTCTCTTCGCTCAAGTTGAATCCATCCCATAACTAGATTACTGCTTTAAATTGGTTTAAAAATCGAATGTCATTTTCTGAATAAAGCCGAAGATCAGTTACACGGTATTTTAACTGGGCAATTCGCTCAATTCCCATTCCAAAAGCGAAACCAGAATAAATTTTGGAGTCAATTCCACTTGCCTCTAAAACACTTGGATCTACCATTCCGCAGCCCAAGATCTCAAGCCAGCCAGAATATTTACAAACATTACAACCTTTTGAATTACAAAGTGTACAGGAAACATCCACTTCAGCACTGGGTTCTGTAAACGGAAAATAAGAGGGCCGAAGGCGAATTTGTGCTTTTTCACCAAACATTTCACGCGCGAAAAAAAGCAAGGTTTGTTTTAAATCGGCAAAAGAGACGTTCTTATCAATGTATAAACCCTCAAGTTGGTGAAAAAAACAATGAGCACGCGCGGAAATTGCTTCATTTCTGTAAACTCGACCTGGAGAAATTGTACGAATTGGAGGCTTTGAATTTTCCATTACTCTAACTTGCACCGAACTTGTGTGCGTTCTGAGCGCCATTTCTTTTTCTCCTTTTTCAATAAAAAAAGTGTCTTGCATATCACGAGCAGGATGTTCTTCCGGGAAATTTAAAGCAGAAAAATTATGCCAATCATCCTCAATTTCAGGGCCTTCAGAAACCGTAAATCCAATTCGAGAAAAAATAGAAATAATTTCTCTTTTAACCAAAGTTAATGGATGGTGACTTCCAATTGCGGCATCTTCTCCAGATTTAGTTAAGTCACTTGATTTATCTTGAACTCCAAGTTGTAAAAAATTTTGTTTTTCCAATTCAATTTTTGCTTCAACTTCAGAGCGCAAATCATTAAGTAAGAGACCAATCATTCGCTTTTCATCATTAGGAACAAGTTTCAAGAGTGAATATAATTCTTTCATTATCCCCTTAGAACCTAGAAATTGAATTCTAAAAGCTTCCAATGATAAGGAGGAATCAATTACAAATTCATTTATTTGTTTTCGGACTTGGTCAATAGTATCTTTCATAAGTTAATCGTGTAACTTTTATTAGATATAGAGCGTTTAACAAATCAATTTCTAAATCTTTTAAAGTTGATTACAAATGTAAAAGAAATAACTTGTTATTAATATGAGGAAAGATTCAATTATTACACTATTTTTTTTATTTCTTCTTGCGAGTACGCCGTCATGCTATAAACAAAAAGATACAATGTTAGAGATTACAGTTTTTACTAATGATGGCAATCTTGTTTCTGGTTGTATTGTTCAAGTATTTGCAGAGCCAACAGTTAACAATGGGAATAATTCAACCTTAAATCTTGATGGTCTTACAGATACCAATGGAATTATTGCTTTTAACTTAAATGCGTTTTATAAACCAGGCCAAAATGGCGTTGCTGTTGTTAAAATACGGGCAATAAAAAACCAACTTGAAGGTGAGAAAGTAAAAGAAGTCATTCAAGAAATAATAACAAGTGAAAATATTATAATTCAATAAATTGTTTCGAAAAAACTGAATAATAGTTTTAAACCTTAAAAAAAAAATGTAAATTTGAAATTCAAACTAAAAAATGAAAAAAGGAATATCACTTGTTTGTCTTCTATTGGTGCTGTTAACACTAACAAACTGTAAAAAAGAAGATTCTATTTTGAAGGTGTTTGTACGTTCAGCTAGTAACCAACTTATTAATGGTGCTATGGTTGTAGCTATTGGGGATCAACAATCAACTCCCCCAACTGGAGAATTTGTAGATACTGCTTATACAAATTCATCAGGGTTCACTACAATAAACTTAGGGGATTATTTTACTTCTTCAGATAATACAACTGGTTACTTTGATATAATTGTTAAATACAATTTGAAAGTTGGTTCTGGATATTCAAGATGTAGGGTGCATTCGACATCTGTTGAAACTATTTACCTAGAAAATTAATTAAAATGAAATTAGCTTTACTTTATTTACTCGTAATTACATCATTTATTTTGAGCTCTTGCAAAAAAAAAATAAATACAACTGCAAATATTTACGTTCGTGACGAAACACAAGCTCTTGTAAATAATGCAATGGTTATTTTATATGGTGAAAATACAACCGGCTTACCTAATCAAGTTTCAGTTTATGATACTGCCTATACAAATACTCAAGGATTGGCAACTTTTGACTATAATTATCTGTTTAATCCCGGACAGGCCGGTGTTGCTGTTTTGAGTATTAAAGTTGAAAAAGATGACAAAAGCGGAATTGGAATTATTAAGATTGAGGAAGAAAAAGTAAATGAAGAAACTGTCTTTATTCAACCTTAAGCTCTTATTTGCTTTATAATTTTTTCTTGATAATTTAAAATTTCAGTATCAACACTTTTATCTGTCAAATCTGTCAAATTCAGTTCGTAAAAATTAAAATTTTCGGCGGACTCAACAATAAGTAAATCCAAAAGTTCTATTTCAGGATTATTTTTTTGTAGTTGATTAATGATTAAATTTAAATTAATCATATCCATTAGAATTGAGGAAGAAAAAGTAAATTGTGCTTCTCTCACCTTAACTGATAGTTCTACTGTACTATCTAAATTATTAAATCTTAAAGATTCAATTTCATAGCTTGTTCTCATAGTATTCTTTATTTATAGAACAAAAGTATTTAATAAGGACGTAAACAATTTACGGACATTAAAAAGCTCATGATTTAAGAATGAATGTTAAATTTGTAGAATGGAAGAACAAGGCAATATGCCCTTTTTAAATCACTTGGAAGAATTGAGGTGGAGACTTGTTAGAGCTGCCATTGCTATCCTTATTGTCGGAACAATAATTTGGTTTTACCAAGAAACAATCATTAATGTTGTCTTTCTTTCTATGGCGAAGAAAGAGTTTATTACCTTTCGAATCATGTGTCAGTTTTTTGGTGTTTGTATAACTGAAATACCTATTAAATTTCAAAGCATGACCGTTTCAGGTCAATTTTCATATGCCTTAATGATGAGTTTTCTTGGCGGAATTGTTGTAACATTTCCTTATCTTTTTTATCAAATTTGGGCTTTTGTAAAGCCTGGACTTAAATTTAAAGAAAAAAATCTAGCGCGTGGAATTGTTTTCTACATTAGTTTATTATTTTTTTTAGGAATTCTTTTTGGCTATTATATTGTTGCACCCTTAAGTATTCAATTTTTTGGCTCATATCAGATGAGTAGTAAAATCGAAAATATTTTTACGATAAATTCATATATGAGCACCATTCTATCAACTATTTTTTATTGTGGACTTTTCTTTCTTTTACCTGTAGTAACTTATTTACTTACTAAAATTGGACTTTTTGATTCAGAATTTTTAAAGAAATACAGAAAACATGCTATCGTTATAATTTTAATTTTAGCGGCAATCATTACCCCGCCAGATGTTATTTCTCAAATAATTGTGTCCATACCAATATTAATTTTATACGAGATTGGGATAGTTGTCTCAAAGCGTGTCGAAAAACAAAAAAAGTAGCTATTAGCTTGAATTATATGTAATTTTGTCTTGTGAAGTTATATACCCAAAATATTCGAAAAACATACAAAGGTAAAAGTGTTGTAGACGATGTATCTATTGAAGTAAATCAAGGGGAAATAGTTGGACTACTCGGTCCAAATGGTGCTGGAAAAACCACTTCATTTTATGTGATTGTAGGTCTAGTTCGCCCAAATGAGGGCACTGTTTTCCTTGATGAAATAGACATTACCAAAGTTCCAATGTATAAAAGAGCACAAATGGGAATTGGCTATCTGCCTCAAGAAGTTTCTGTATTTAGAAAACTAAGTGTTGAAGATAATATCATGGCTATTTTAGAAATGACAGATTTAAAAAAACCTGAAAGGAAAATAAAGTTAGAAAAGTTACTCACTGAATTTAATTTGTTAAATGTTCGAAAAAACATAGGTGACAAATTATCAGGCGGTGAAAAAAGACGTACTGAAATTGCAAGAGCACTTGCTACAGATCCAAAATTTGTGCTTCTAGATGAGCCATTTGCTGGAGTTGACCCTATTGCAGTTGAAGATATTCAAAGTATTGTTTCAGAACTAAAAAAAAGGAATATCGGTATCTTAATAACTGATCATAATGTTCAGGAAACACTTTCTATAACTGATCGTGCTTACCTTTTATTTGAAGGGAAAATATTAAAATCCGGAACAGCCGAAGAATTAGCTGCTGATGAACAAGTAAGAAAAGTTTATTTAGGTCAAAACTTTGTTTTAAGGAATTAAGCTAATAATTCAGTAGTTTATATAATTATTATTCTTGTTTTTACAGTTTAATTGATAATATAAAGGTAATTAGTATTAATTCGCTAAATTTGAAAAAAATTAAAACTAAACAAAATGAAAAAACTTTTACTTTTAGAAACATTTTTATTACTTACAATTCTTGTTTTTGGGCAAAAAGCGCCTAGATTAATCACTTTTCAAGATTTGATTACAACTGAGTTAAAAGCTCCGAAAATTACAGACAATGAAAAAACTGTCGGTGTAACTCTTTGGGAAGATAATTTTAATACACCATCAACTTGGGTGCTTAATAATTCAGGGCAAACAGCAGCTAATTTTGGCTGGAATATTAACAATACATCTCAAGGTTGGTGGTCAACAGCTGGAATAACTGCAACAGGCGGTTCTGGAGGAAATAATGCAGAATTATCAAATGGTGATGCTTCAATTGGCGACCAAGCATTAGATGTAACTTATACGATGACAACAGCACAACCAATTGATATTGTTTCTTTAGGCGGTTCAAATCAAGTTTCTTTAACCTTTAGACAATATGGAGCTCGATTTAATGATTTACAAGAGATTCAAATGTCTACAGATGGAACAACATGGATTACAATTGGTGATAATTTAGATAAACTAGTGCTTTCTGCTGCTGGCGGTTCTGCTTATCCAAATGCTGATACAAAAACTATAAATTTAGGAAATATTTTGTCTGCAAATCCTGCACCAATTTATATTCGTTTTAGTTGGACAACTAACTATCCTGATCAAGCTACTAATGCAAATGTTTGGATTACTTATGGTTGGTACATCGACGATGTTAAACTTGTAACTAACTCTACAAATGATTTATCTGTTACAAGTTCAACTTGGGGTTCTGTTGGTTTAAATTACGCTCAAATTCCAATTACACAGATTGCCCCTATTGATTTTTCTGCAAAAGTATTCAATGGTGGAGTAAACAGCCAAGCAAATGTTGTCTACACAGTTACTTCTGGAACATATTCTGGAACAAGTTCTCCAGTAAACATCGCTTCATTAGATACGGCAACTTTAGAAATAGCAACTCCATTTACACCTGCTTCAACACTAGGAAATGTTGTTGTGACAAGTGCAATTAGTGCTGATTCTACTGATGATTTACCATCAAATAATGCAATTAGTAACATTTCATTTTCAATAACAAATTATATTTATGCGCGTGACAAAGGGACAACTGCAGCAAATTCTTACTCTGGCTCACAAAGTAATGGAGACGACGGATTTGAAGCTGGAAATTTATTTGATATTTTTCAAAATCAAACATGCAAAGCTATTAATGTGCGCTTGTTAGGTGGAACAAATGGAACTGTAGTAGGAACAGAAATTTATGCAAAACTTTATGTAATAGATGAAGCAGGCGATTTTGCCTACATTACTGAATCAGATTTACTGACTGTTTCTACTGCAAATTTAAATACAAACTTGGTGATGGAATTATATGATCTTGTGAATCTTGAAGCAGGAAAAACATACTTGGCAGTGGTTGGAGCATTTGGAGCAGGGTTAGAAATTTCAAATGCTGGAATATCTGAACCACAAACTTCTTTCTTTTTAGATTTGTTAGATAATACTTGGTATTATACAACATCTACTCCTGTAGTTCGTTTAAATTTTGATCCTACAATTGGCATCAATGAAACTACAACTGAAATTTCTGGGGTTTCAATTTATCCAAATCCAAGTTCAACAAGTGTAAACCTTGAAATGAATATTGCAAATCCTTCAGAGGTAAGTATTCAAGTTACGGATTTATCAGGTAAGGTTGTAGCAACTCAGAATTTAGGTTTCTTACCACTTGGAAAGAATCAAACAACAATTCAATCTGCTTCTTTTAATAATGGTTTATATTATGTTACTATTTCGTCAAACGGAACTTCAGTAACTAAGAAGTTTATTAAAAATTAATTCACATTATTATTTTTTAAAGGCCGGTTTATCCGGCCTTTTTTGTTTCTACTATGACAGCATTTGAACTAGGATATTTAGGTTTATTTATAACGTGTTTTCTAGCCGCTACAATTCTTCCAATTGCTTCAGAAGTTTTTTTAATAACGATGCTTGCGGCAAAGTATGACCCTCTTAGTAGTTTATTTATTGCTTCCGCTGGAAACACATTGGGCTCTTATTTAAACTTTGGAATCGGTTATATCGGAAATCCTGAATGGTTAAAAAAATTGCGTGTAAAACAAAAAACAATTGAAAGCTGGAAAGCAAGCATTCAGAAATACGGGGTTTGGCTTGCTTTACTTTCTTGGCTCCCGATAGTTGGAGATATAATTGGAATAGCCCTTGGATTTTTTAGAGCAAATATCTTTTGGTCGTTTTTCTTTATGGCTATTGGGAAGTTTATTCGCTACCTCGTTGTTGTTTTGGTATATCTTTATTGGTGATGTTTAATAAACCAAGTAATTATATATGAAACCCAAATAACTTTTATTTTTCTTGAACTTTCAATTTCAATTTCAATATTTTTTCTAATTTTATTGCTAAAATTATTGCTATGAAAATATTATACACTTCTTTGCTTTGTCTTTTGCTCTCGCAGGCCATTTTTAGCCAAGCTCCTGGTTCCTTAGATTTAAGTTTTAATACCATTGGTTATACCAGTTTTGGGACTACAAGCGCTACCTTTGACAACGCTCAAGACATTGTAACCTTGCCAAATGGCAAAATGATTTTCTGTGGTACAACAGGAGTCACCGGTAATTTAGAGATGTGTGTTGGTAGAATGAATGAGGACGGTAGTTTAGACATAACTTTTGGAACAAACGGATATTTTATTTAT
The DNA here is from genome assembly GCA_044358215.1 of Crocinitomicaceae bacterium. GTDB lineage: Bacteria > Bacteroidota > Bacteroidia > Flavobacteriales_D > Crocinitomicaceae > UBA952. The sequence continues at coordinate 21,242 of JBIKOE010000014.1, read as the reverse complement.
CAAAACTCTGCAGGTTCAGACTTTGCCTATGACATGGAAGTTCTGCCCAATGGGAATATCTTAGTAGCTGGTGCACTATCAATAACTGCTGCTAATCCAAAATTTTCTTTGCTGTGCTTGAGGCCCGATGGGACCTTGGAGTCAAGTTTTGGTGATGGGGGAGTCTTTTCAATTGATATTGCCTCGAGTGAAGATTATGCACGAAAAATTCTATTAACACCAACGAATATCATTTTAGCAGGGAATTCTAAAGTTCCTGGCTTTTCATATAATCGTTTAGCCGTCGCGAGTTGTGATTACAATGGTCTCATAGATATTTCATTTGGCATTAATGGATTTAATGTTTTAAATAATGGTGGAAGCATATCTGCTTATAGTGCAACGATAGGTTTAACTGGAGATATTATTCTTGCAGGGGCATCGTATATTAATAACAACTACAATCCTATATTGGCTAAATTTGACAATACTGGTAGTATCGTAACATCTTTTGGAACGAATGGTGTTTGGACTAATACCTCCAATTTTGGGCAATACTTTGATATCGATTATTATAATGATCAACTTATTATTTCCGGAAACAATGGTGACGGATTTACTGATTTCATGTTAGAATCTCGCACAGAATCTGCTGCAATTCTAAATACAAATTTTGGCGTAAATGGTCAAACGATCATCAATTTAAATACAAGTGATACTTATTATGAAGTGATTTTTCAAACAGATGGAAAAATTTTAGCATGTGGAACAACTGGTTCAGGTGGTATTGGTGCAGCAAGAGATTTTATCGTTTCTCGTTTCAATTCAAATGGGACAATTGATTCCTCTTGGGGTACAAATGGCCACTCATTAACGAATATTTTTGCTAATTGGGATGATGCTTATGGCATGGATTTATATCCTGGAAATCGCCTCATAGTTGCTGGCTTCAGTGCGCAAACGAATACGCAGTTTGCTTTTTCGCGGTATATGAGTGGGGAAACTAACGGAATTAGCAAAGTTAACTCGATTGCTTCAATTTATCCTAATCCATCTTCTAACAAGATAACGATTGAATTTACGGGAGCAGTACAAGGAGCTGTTTTACTTTTAAAAGATATTCAAGGAAGAGTTTTATTGAAAAAAGTTGTTGCTTCCAATAAAGAATCAATCTCTGTTCTTGAATTTGCTTCAGGAACATATTTCTTGTGTATCGAAGGTTCTCAATCGATTGCAAAGAAAATTTTAATTTATTAATACGATTAATAGATTTAGTAATGAAATAATCTTTCCCCGCATCTTTGATTTTAAGTACCTTTAAACGCTCAATTTTAATTTTTTTATGAATTATTTACTTCTCTTAAGTTTACCGCTTATTCTCTTTTCCTGTTCGCAAAAAGATGAAAAATTTTGTGCCTGCATAAAAGATAGCGAATCTTTAAATAGTTTGAATCAAAAGATTTTACGTGGAGATAGCATAAATAGTGAAAGTATTAAAGAAGTAAAGGAGCAGATTAATCGAAAAAAAGATGCCTGTAAAGACTATGAATATATGATAGGTCCCGAGATGTTAGAACTTAAAAAATCTTGTGAATAGATAATGGATAACAAAAAAGTTTTAATTGCAGGGGGAAGTGGTTTTATTGGTCAAAAATTAACAAGTCTACTTATTGATAGAGGCTATGATGTATCTACTTTAACTCGTAAACCTAAGCATAGTAAAGATATTTTCTGGAATCCTATAACGCGGGAAATTAATCTAAGCCAACTTTCAGAAATTGATGTACTTGTAAATTTAGTAGGAGAAAACATTGGCCAAGGCAGATGGACAAAAAAGCGAAAGAAAGAACTTGTAGATTCAAGGGTTGACAGCACTACTTTTTTGTGTGAAATCGCCGAAAAAATGCCAAAATTATCCTATTTTATCAGTGCTTCAGCAATTAATTGTTATGGAAAAGAAAGCGATAAAATACACATAGAATCGGATGATTTTGGGAGTAATTTTTTGTCTCAATTAATAAAATCATGGGAAAACGCGAGTGACACATTGGCTTCCAAAATTCCTGTTGCGAAACTGCGCATTCCAATTGTACTTTCTGAAAATGATGGGGCTTTAGTTCGAATAAAAAAGATTACAAATTTTGGTTTAGGAGCTCCCTTAGGTTCTGGAAAACAGACAATGCCATGGATCCACATAACTGATTTATGTCGCTTATTTGCCTTTGCAATCGACAAAAAATTAGTTGGTTCCTACAATGTAAATGCGGGTTTAGATTCTAATAAAGACTTTATGAAATCGGTTGCACTTAGTATGAAACGACCATTTTTTTTGCCACCTGTACCCTCATTTCTGCTAAAATTATTTTTGGGAGAGCAAGCCTGTATTGTACTAGAAGGAATAAAAGTTTCAAATGAAAAAATTCGTGCTGCTGGATTTACATTTCAAGACACAACATTAAGTTCTGCCCTGAAAAAAACGTAGAAATCGGCCATTTATCCGATACGCAAAAGATTTCCGAAATACATGAACTTATCTGTTTTTGTTTCCATATACAGTTCACTAATTTCCTTTTTCATGCCCTCAAAATACATTTCAGATAGTTCTGTTATAAAAGTAACATCAACCATTGGAGAGTATGTATTCATTACCAAAAACCCTTCTTTTTCAAGCACTTCAGATGCTGCACTCATGAGTTCATCAATTTTATCTTCAAGCTTCCATTTCTCACCTTTTGCACCAATTCCCCAAGCGGGAGGATCCATAACAATTCCATTAAATTTATTTCCGCGTTTTGCTTCTCGTTGAATAAATTTCAAGGCATCTTCGTGCACCCAACGGATGTTTAGCAATTTACTTTCATCCATATTAGATTTTGCCCAAGCTAGCGCATTTTTTGAAGAATCTACGTGAAAAGTATCCGCACCAGTGTTCCGAGCAATGCAAGATACTGCGCCAGTGTATGCAAATAAATTTAAAAATCGATCTCCTTCATTCAAGCGAGAACTTATAAAATCCCAGTTATTCTGTTGTTCAGGAAATAAACCAACATGTTTGAAATTTGTCAATTCTAAGTTAAACTTTAGACGTTTATAGCCAATGCTCCATTTTTTGGGAGAATCTTTTTGAAGATTTTTCCATTTTCCTGTCTGACCTTTCTCTTCAACAAATTCCCAATGTGCCAAAGTCCGCCACTCTGTATAAGGAATTCCGCTGTGAAAATAGGCTTGCATTTCTGGACGGATGGTAATGATGTTTCCCCAGCGCTCTAATTTTTTTCCACCACCTGCATCCAACAATTCATAGTCTTCCCATGATTTTGAATAGGTACGAAGATTTTCAGACATTTTATAGAATTAAGTCGAGGATTAATTAACGCATTTTTGGTGTTTTCTTTCTTCCGCCCATCATTTGAGCCATGCGCATTTGATTTTTAGATGGCGTAACTTGTAATTGTGACTGCATCATTTTTATTTGATCACGCATCATGCCATTTTTATCTAATTTTTTTGCTTCTGCCAAAAGAGCTACAGCCTCTGCTTTTCGACCAGTTTGTGCGCAAATTCCTGAAAGATGCATTCTAGCTACAGCATTATCTTCTGCCGTTCTTAAACCCAATTCCAGAGCTTTTCTAAGTAAACTTTCACTTTTTACGAAGCCCAATTCTTGAGCACCCATAACGGCTTTCAAAAATAAAATATAGGCGTGTTGTCTGCGTGGTAGAAATTCTGGGTGTGATATACGATCAACATATTTTTTTGCTTTATCTGTATTTCCAACCCTCATTTGATTTAAAGCTAAAATCATATTTTCATTTCTAAAAAATGAAGCAATTATTAAGGCCGTAATAAAAATAAATGAAATTCCCCAGCCCCAATGTCCTGTAGCGAATAAATAAATATTAAATCCTAAGGAACTCAACGCTAATGCAATTCTTACTATAAAACCAATCATATTTTTAAGTTATCTTATTTAAAAAAAGTTATTATTCAATCGTTGCAATGCATTTAAGTTCAATTGCTATTGGAGTTGGAAGTGAACTAATTTCAACAGTAGTCCTACAAGGCAGATTATCTTTAAAATAGTCTGCATAAATGCGATTATACGTTTGGAAATCCCGTTTCATGTTTACTAAAAAGACCGTAACATCTACTAATTGTTCCCAACTTGAACCAGATTCTTCCAAAATAATCCGAACATTGTCAAATACACTTTTGCACTGAGCTTCAAAGTCAAAACTTATGAAATTTCCATTTTTATCTAATTCCAAGCCTGGCACTGCTGAATCCGTAGCATCTGATCCCGCAATTCTTGGTCCAACTCCTGAAAGAAACAGCAGATTTCCAACTCTTCGTGCATGAGGATAGTGCCCAACTGGTTTTGGCGCTTTATTTGTCGATATGCGTTCGTTTTCTGACATTTTTACTATTTCTGCAAATATAATAGAAACTAAGCGATTTTTTTTGTTTCTCGTTTCTTGACAAGCTATTATTCTTTATCTTCGTTTAAAAAAAGATATGAAAAATAAAATTATTCTTGTTGCTAGCGCCTTTTTTTTAGGCTTCTCTGCATTGTCGCAAACTTATACTTTTTCTGTTGGTACAAACACCTACATTGAATTGGATAATCCAACTTACTTGACTCCTGTAGGTGAAACCTGGGACGATCCTGAGTTTGGATTCGATTTCCCCTTTGTTTTCGAGTACTTCGGCGTGAATCTACCAGCGCTAACAGCATCTTATGGAGTTGGCGCGGAATTGTTTGGAACCAATTCCAATTTGCAAGTTCCTATTTTTGTTCCTGTATTTTGCGACCCTATTGATTTGGGATATATGTCTGATAATCCTTTATCTTCAATTTCTTATAAAGTTGAAGGCATTATTGGGAACAGAATTCTTAAGGTGCAATGGAAGAATATTGGATTTTTTAATCAGGTAGATCAGGGTGTAACTCCATTAGATTACATGAATTATCAGGCTTGGTTTTATGAAGGAACTAACAGAATTGAAATTCGTTTTGGCGCAAGTGTAATCAACAATCCTAATGATCATTTCGAATCTCAATTAGGGGGACCTGCAGTTTTTCTGATTTCTACCTTTGATTTAATAACGGAACAAATGGGAAATACATATTATTTAACAGGTAACCCCATTAATCCAACCATGAATTTTACAACTGATTTTGATGTTCTTACTTCTTCATCTTTAAGCGGCATCCCAACAAATGGTCAGACTTACATTTTTATGCCTGATGGTCAAAGTGGGTTGGAATCAGAAATAAATAACATCAGCTTCAGTATAGTTCCGAATCCAAGTTCATCAATATTGAATATAATAGGAACCAATGGTATAGATATAGAAGAAATCCAAATTTATGATATTTCTGGTCGAGTGATGCACACGTTTTACAATCAAAATCATCATTTAAATATCGAAGATTTGAATAATGGTAATTACATCATCAAGATATCTACTTCATCAGGACAATACATTGAAAAATTTATCAAACAATAGATTCTAACTTTTGAAAATGTAGCTTTCAGTATTCCTTAGCAAAAGTTTAAAGGTTTCCCGAGAAAAAAGATAGTTTGCTTAATTTTAGCTGGGGTTAATTTTTATTGTTGGCGTTATTCTATTGTTTATAACTTTGAAAAATGAAAAGCTTAATTGATTTATTGAGAATAAAAAGTTGGATAAAGAATGGATTTCTTTTTTTTCCTTTAGTTTTTGCGATGAAACTACTTTCCTTTGATTTGTTTTCTAAAACTATTTTAGCATTTATTTCTTTTTCCTTCGCTTGTTCTTTCATCTACATTCTTAATGATGTTTTTGATGCCGAAAAGGATAAATTACATCCCCGAAAAAAAGATCGCCCAATTCCCTCAAGTGCTGTTTCTAAATCTATGGCATTGGGAATTGCAATTTTATTGTTGCTGTTAAGTGTTGGCATTTCCTTGTTTTTCAAATTGAACCTTCAATTTTTATCGATCACTCTTTTTTATGTGCTGCTTAATGTAGCCTACACCCTTCTATTAAAAAGCATCAATCTAATTGAGTTGTTTGTAGTAGCAGTCAACTTTGTCCTTCGTGTTTTAGCAGGTTGTTTTGTTATCGATGTATTGCCATCACACTGGATCTTAGTGGTTACTTTTTTCTTGTCACTCATGTTAATCTTAGTAAAGAGAAAGTCGGAATTGTTAATTCTAAAAGAAAATGCTCAGGAACATCGGGCGGTCCTAAAAAATTATTCTTTGGAATTTTTAGATAAACTCATCTATATTTCAGCAACGATAACTATTACTTCATATATACTGTATTCAATTGATCCGCTTGTGATTAAAAGTTTACATACTGATAAATTAATGTACACTTCTTTATTTGTGATAATTGGAGTCTTCCGTTTTATACAAATAAGTGAAGGGAAAGAATATGATGGAGAGGGAGATCCAACCACCATATTATACAAGGATCGATTTGCCCAAATTATAATTGTTTGCTGGCTCGCAAGTGTTTATCTACTTTTATATGTTGGATAATCCTAAGAAAATTGCTGTTTTTGATTTTGATGGAACCTTATTTCAAGGGGATGCAACAAAAGATTTTTGTTGGTTTTATTACCGCAAAAGGCCTTTAAAATCTTATTACTTTTTAGTTCAAGTTGCCTATTGGTTCATTAATCATCTTGGATTGATATCAACTACCAAATTCAAATCTAAATTTATTGCTTTCCTAAATAATAATGACGCTAAACAAATAGAACATTTACTGACTTTGTTTTGGGAACAAAAACGGGCATTTGTTAGGGAACATTTACTTCACAAAATAACGGAACTTAAAAAGAATGGTATTCACATAGTTGTTGTATCCGCATCGCCTGAATTATTTATTAAAGATTTTTGTTTGACGCTAGGAATTGATGCTGTTATTGGAACCCAACTGTTGGTTAAAAATAATAAATACAGTCTATTGAAAAACTGCAGGGGAAAAGAAAAATTAGTCCGATTAAAGCAAGCAATCCCGGGATTTGAAATTGTTTCTGCCTACAGTGATAATGAAGACGACACTACGCTTTTAAAATTAGCTAAAAACGGATATTGGGTTGATAAAAAAGGGGAAATAAGTCCTGTGAATCCGGAATGATTATTCTTGTTGATACAGATACCGAGCGTCCGCTTCTACCTGATCCTCAAAACTGATATTATTCAGCTTGGCTTTCTTTTTTATATCTTTCATCCATTGAAGGTTGTTGAAAATAGCCTTTTTAATCCTATCTATTTCTTTCTTCTCTCTATTCAACTCTAAGTGATCCATATTAATTTTTTTCAGCGTAGGAAGGTCGTTGATATAATACCAATGTGCTATTGGATAAAAATTGGTCTTTATAGATTTAATTTGATTTAGCGTCAATCCATAGGAGATTAAAGTATTTAATCCGTCTTCATGGACCGCTACTTTGAGGACTTGAGTTTGTCCATTTGCTTTATTTGTATAAAATACCGGAGAATTATTTACGGAAAAATCCAATACCTTACTGGTTCTTAAAAGAAAAATTTGAGGATCTGGATTGTAAAGATGGGGGTATTTCATCAGTGCCCATTTAGCAAAAGGCAGATGCTCTTGGTTGCACCAATCAAAATTATTATAAGGTTGGTGAATTTTTATAAATAAACATTGCAATGCAAATACTACCAAAATTATACTTGATTTTATCCTCAATCCATAATCACTAAGCAACTGAATGCTATGATAAATAACTAATATTCCAATCCAAACTGCATAACGGTTCACGATAGCCATTCCATGATTCCAATTGCTCATCATGCAAACAATAAAGGTTAATATCAGAATTAGTAAAGGAATGAAGTCTTCATGGCTAAGTTTTAATTGATTGGTAAATGCTTTCCAGAAACGATTTACGAGCAACAAAATATATACGATTAAAAGTATATTTAAACTCAGTAACATCCCTTGATTTAAATCAATAAAAAACCCTAGAAATCGCGTATAGGTTACATTTGAAATGTCTAAGTACCCTGCATCTTTAATGAGATTGGTGGTACCGAAATAATAAAAATAAAATATGCTTGGCAGAAAGAATAGAAGCGCCGGAAATGCGATGCGTATCCAGTTTTTGATATTCCATTTTTCATTGAATCCTGCAGAAAGCACCAACCAAATCAACAAAATTAATAAGGGTTGATTTTGTAAACTCGCAAGCGCCATTAAGAATATAGCCCAAACATGTTTCTTTTCTCTTTGAAATAATAGAGAAAGAAGCAGCAGTACAGCTGTCATTATTTCAGGGTGGGACCAGCCTATATAATAATAGACAGCTGAAAAATTTACCAATAAAACCAATCCTATTGACTGCCAAGTTTCTAATTTGAAATAAAAAAGAAGTAAAAAACTAGTTAATAGTAATAAAAAAGCATTGGTGATTTGAAACGCATATTGTGGATGGATGTCTAAAATAGAAGTTAGAACTCTAGCGGGCGTATTGAGAAGGGAATAAAAAGAAAAATGATGCCCAAAATTTTGACCATTTTTTGTCCTGTACAAGCCGCCGTATTCACGTGCTTTTGGATCTTTTAAGTAAGAGTGAGTATCATCAAATGCCGCTGCCTTATAATTATTTATCCAAGGCTTGTGACGGATGTGTTCTCTTTTAAAGTCTCTTGCATCGCTTTCGCGAATAGAAGCAGAGCCGTGTCTATAAAAAGCTTCTGTCGTTAAGGTATATTCTATTCCATCACCTGTTGCATAGGGTTCAATGGTCGTGGACTGAAAGAGTGTTCTCAATAAGACACTTAAAAATAAAAGTCCTTTGAAAAAAAATTGCCAATTTGACATACAGATAAAATATTTAAATATAAATATAGGAAATATAAACTTAAAAAAAAAACCTAGTGCTATACATAACATCGCCTATGATGGGAAGCCATGAAAATAGAGGCAAACCAACACAGTATTTATTTATACTCTGTTCCCATTTTATTATTTGAGCTTCACTCTTCGAAGGTTTTTTAACCATTTTAGTGTTTCCAATATATCCAATTCCGCAATTTACCAGGATGTAAATCGTCAGCGTAAAGTGGACGAATACCCAAGAGCTTTATCCAGCAATGAATGGGCAGATAATATAAAGGTGGATTACCTTCTCCATGGTAAAAGCATCCAATAATTCTAAAAGTGATTGTTGAGCATAAAAGACACTATAGGATTAGTCTCCTTGTAATTAAAGCAAATTAATTGAGCCGAATTTTACAATTAAATGTAACCCAACAATCACTAAAAACAAGATTTGTTAAGATAGTTTCTCAGTGAGAAAAGGTTTAATTTAAGTTTAAAATCAGGAAAATTTATTAGCTTATTGAACTGTTTTTGCCCAAATATAATCGTATTTTAACTTTCTTCGAAATTTTCGATTTTCTTGTTTTGTTAAACCCTTTTAATATTGCTATTTTTACACTATTAAGTCCCTCATCAAATATTTAATAAAAACATAAGTTAATTAGGCAATGAAATTATTTTACTTCGTTTTATTTTTAAATTTTAGTCTCTCTGCCCAAATAGGAACTGGAACTTGGCGCTTTCATTCTGCCACAAGCAAAGCAATAGCAATTGCAGCATCAGAATCAACAGTGTTTACAGCTTTTGAAAACGGGTTGTTTGAATATGATATTTCATCTAATGAAAAGAAATTATGGACAGCTATTAATGGTCTTTCAGACATTGAAATTTCGACTCTTTACTTTTACGCTGAAACAAATCAATTGTATATCGGATATAAAAATGGGAATATTGATGTTCTAAAAGAAGGAGAGATTTATAACATTCCTGCTTTAAAATTAGCTTCTATTCCCTATTCTAAAAAAATTAATTCCTTCAGAAGAAATGGCGATTTTATTCTAGCTGCAACTGATTTTTCTATTGTGAAAATTAACGATAAAAAAAAAGAAATTAAAGATACTTATTACCCAACAGATGGTTTGGAAAAAATAGTAGATGTAGCTTTAAAAGCAGATACACTTTTTGCTCTTACTCCTTCAAAATTACTATATGCAAATTATACTAATCCCGCCTTGCCGGATCCTACTCAATGGACTATCGATATGCGATTACCGCAAATTTCTACAAATTTTTATGCAGGATTAGAGAATTTTAATACTTTTTTCTTTGTCCTTTTTAAAACTCCAACGTATGGTTCTGATACCATTTTTCGTTTAACAAGCAACGATAAAGAAGTCTTTGCACCTTCACCGTTTTCACTTGAAATTAATTCTATTTCGGCAAGTGATTCCTACTTTCATGTTAATCTAGAAGGTGGGATTTCACTTTTTAATTCCAATTTGCTCCAAACAGCAGGATATAGCGCCTACAATTTTAACCAATGGTTTTCTGTTGCAAACTCAGCTTTAAATTCCACAGGTTTATGGTCAGCAGATAAAAATGCTGGTCTTATGTGCTTTTCAGATGAAGTTAACGTTCAAATTATTCCAATAAATGGGACTAAAAATCAAGCTTTTTACTCCATGGATTCAGAAGGTGAAAAAGTTGCTATCGCATCTGGTGGCTTAGCTGGGCCCGTTCCTTCATTTTCTAAAAATGGCATACATTTTTTTGAGGATGAGGAGTGGAGTAATATCAATACAGATGCTGTGCCAAGTTGGCAAAATCAAAATATCTGGGATTTTTTAGACGTTGCAATAAATCCAAAAAATACAGATAAAGTTGCGGTTTGTACCTATTCTGAATTCCCCTTATCGGTGCTTGATAATGGAGCTGCTCAAAATTATAATGCCACAAATTCCACATTGAACACAACTTATACCGGCAACGGATGGTCCTTCGTTTCTGATGTTTGTTTCGATGCTAGTGGAAATTTATGGGCTTTGAATGGCTACACGCTAAAACCTCTTAATGTTATGGATAACAATGGTGTTTGGTATAATTATGATGTCGGTGCTACAGCTCGAAATAAGTTTACCAAAAAAATGATTGTAGATTTTGATGGAAATATTTGGTTTGCAACAATTAGTGACGGTATTTTTGGTTATTCTACAAACAATTCCCTTGCAGATCCTTCAGATGATGCATACATTAATTTAAGGACTGGTGTTTTTTCAGGTGATCTTCCTTCACAAAATGTCACTGCTTTGGCCGCAGATTTTGATGGGGAAATTTGGATTGGAACAGATGCAGGTTTTGCAATACTTTACAACGCAAATTCAGCATTTACAGCAGTCGCAGGGGAATATGACGCACAGCGCATAAAAGTAGAATTTGAGGGAAATGTTGAATATCTTCTTGGAAATACCCACATTACAGATATTGAAGTCGATGGTGGTAATCGAAAGTGGATGGCTACAGCTTCTGCCGGAATTTTATTGCTTTCCCAAGATGGATCTGAAATTTTGGAGCAGCATACCACAAAAAATTCACCCTTGATCTCAGACAATATTCTTGATTTAAAATTGGATCAAACTACAGGAGAATTATTTATAATTACAGACAAGGGCTTGGTTTCATATCGGACAAATGCAACATATGAAGACCCCGAATACGCTACAACAAAGGTTTTTCCTAATCCAGTGCGACCAAATTATGCCGGAGTAGTAACAATTCAAGGTATCCGTTATAATTCAGATGTGAAAGTTACAGATGTTGCAGGAAATTTAGTCTACAAAACTACCTCAAATGGAGGCACAGCAACTTGGGATGTTAAAACCTTAGGAGGAGATGCAGTTGCAAGCGGCGTTTATATTATTTGGACTGCCACAAATGAAGGAAAAGACGAAAAAGTTGCTAAAGTCTTGGTTATCCGTTAAGCTTGCTCAGAATAATAATCATTGGCGATAAAATAGTCGAGCATTGACTGCTTCATGAGGTGCTGCTGTTCTCGGTGTTCCAAAGGTGGAAGTGTTTTTAAGAGTTTAAAGTGTGGCCACGATTCTTCATCTCTTCCCTCAAATTCATAGTAACCATAAGGTTCTAAAAGTGTACAAATTGCAATGTGAAATAAGTCTGTTTTCTCTTGTTTAGAAAAATTTTTATAGCCCAAGCCTAATTCATTTACGCCAATAAGAAAGAGCATAGCTTGCAGGTCCATTCCCTCACCAAAGGTAATTTCAAGATGGGTTTTTAATTTTTGAAAACGCAATTCTATGTCATGATCCATGGTGCAAAGGTACATCAAATGTCTTGAAAGGACTTTGTTATTTTACTTGAAATCTAAGTTCCTTGTTTATTTGCAATCGGTACTTTGTTTCTTTAACTTTGTCAAATGTTTCAAACTAATGATACTATTTGTGCTCTAGCTACTCCAAATGGTATTGGAGCGATTGCTCTCATTCGTATTTCTGGACCAAAATCACTCGTGTTAACGGAACAATTTTTTAGCAAGCCACTTCAAGATAAAGCACCTCATACAAGTCACTTTGGACTTTTCTCAGCACCCGATAAAACTTTAATTGATGAGGTTTTAGTCTCTATCTTTCGCGAAGGTAAAAGTTTCACAGGCGAAGAAAGTGTAGAAATCTCTTGCCACGCATCGCCCTATATTCAGCAACAAATTTTACAAGCACTCTGCTCAGCAGGCTGTCGTTTAGCAGAACCAGGTGAATTTACAAGACGTGCTTTTTTAAACGGAAAGCTCGATTTATCACAAGCGGAAGCCATTGCAGACCTTATTGCTTCACAATCACGGCAAGCACATTTAGTTGCTTTACGGCAATTACGCGGCAATTTTTCCTCCGAATTAAAAGACCTGCGCGAAAAACTTATCCATTTTGCTTCTCTCATTGAATTGGAACTCGATTTCTCAGAAGAAGATGTAGAATTTGCAGATCGCAGTGCACTCAAAACATTGATTTCAGAAGTTTTAGAAATTATTAAGCGCTTAGCAAAATCCTTTGACTTAGGAAATGCCCTTAAAAATGGTGTTCCTGTAGCCTTAGTTGGCGCTCCTAATACCGGAAAAAGTACACTTTTAAATCAATTATTGGGTGAAGAACGGGCTATTGTGAGCAACATTCCAGGAACAACAAGAGATGTAATTGAAGAAACACTGAATATCGATGGAATTCTTTTTCGCTTGATAGACACAGCGGGAATTCGCGAAACTGAAGAAACCATTGAAGCTATGGGAATTGCTCGGTCTCAGCAAAAGATTGAACAAGCAAGTATTGTGCTCTGTTTAGCTGATGCAAATGATTCAGGGTCACTTTCTGCCACAACCATTTGGGTAGCAAATTTAAAAACACAATTTCCCGAAAAACATATTCTTCTTTTAGTTAATAAAGCTGATTTGAATCCTAATTTAAACCCTGAAGGACTTTGTATAAGTGCCAAAACAGGAACTGGAATAGAAGAATTAAAAAATAGTTTAGTTGCACTTGTTGTAAGTAATTTTGATTTACAAAATGAAACCATTGTTTCTTCTGCGCGCCACTATGAGGCCCTAATAAAAACTAATGAGACGCTAGAAAAAGCTAAGAATGGATTAGAAGACGCAACAAGCGCAGATTTTATTGCGATGGACATTCGCCAAGCGATGTATCACTTAGGAACAATTACAGGAGATATTTCAACAGATGATCTTTTGGGTAATATCTTTAGCAAGTTTTGTATCGGAAAGTGAATTAACAAACAAATGAAGTTACTTTTCCCATAGTAGACTGTCTTCAACTTGGTTTTATTAGCCATTTATTCTATATTTGGACTAAAGGCAAGTAAAATGCTAATAATTAGCAGTTAATTAGAAAAAAAACATTTATACAAGAAATGAACCCAGAGGAAAATTACATTGAAATAAATCGTCAATCTTGGAACAATAGAACTGACACACATTTAAAGTCAGAATTTTACGACCTTGATGGATTTATGAATGGTAATTCATCGCTAAATGATATTGAATTAAGCTTACTTGGCGACATAAAGGGAAAGTCTATTTTACATTTGCAATGTCATTTCGGACAAGACACTATTTCATTGAGTAGACTTGGAGCAGAGGTCACAGGTGTTGATTTTTCAGACAAAGCAATTGAAAGTGCACTACAAATTGCAAAAGAAACTCAATCCAATACAAAATTTATTTGTTGTGACATTTACGATCTACCTAAGCATTTAGATAAAAAATTTGATGTTGTTTTTACAAGTTATGGAACTATTGGTTGGTTACCGGACTTAGGCAAGTGGGCAAAAATTGTAGCTGATTTTCTCAAGCCAAATGGGCAATTTATATTCGTGGAGTTTCATCCTGTTGTGTGGATGTTTGATGATAATTTTGAAAAAATTGCTTACAGATATTTTAATTCTGGAGCAATATTAGAGACAGAAGTCGGTACTTACGCAGACAAAAATGCAGCCATAAAACAATCTTATGTAATGTGGAATCACAGTGTAAGTGAAGTTCTCTCTAACTTGATTAAACATGGCCTAGAAATAAAATCGTTTGATGAGTTTGACTACTCGCCTTATAATTGTTTCAACAAGACAATTGAATTTGAACCAAAAAGATTTAGAATTGAACACTTAGGCGACAAAATTCCAATGGTTTATTCAATAAGCGCAACAAGAAAAAAAAACAGCAAAATAGTGTAGCCAATGTATCTACTCAATTGGAATTGAAATATGGTCAAAATTTTGCGGAGAAAAATCTAAGGAGGATGATGCAGTTCTCTGTTGAATTTCCGGATTTTCAAATTGTCGTCCACTGGCACGACAATTAACTTGGTCGCACTTTTTATTGTTAATCCCAATAAAATCATTAGATTAAAATTATATTACGCCCATTATGCGACTGAAAACAATTGGGGAAAACGGGATTTGAGAAATCAAATTGAACGCAAAGCTTTTGAACGAAATGAAATTGCCAATATTCAACTATCTACTTATCATTCAAATCTGCTAAACACATTCAAAGATCAATTAGTGTTTATGCACATTGGTTTGGAATGGAGAATCCATTACTTGTGGGTATTTTATATTCTGATAGACTGAAAGGTAAAGAAATATTTTCTTAGTGCTTTATGAACTCATTCCTGCTGCTTTTAGCTTTAATCAGTGATCTTGAAATTCTCGAGATTTCTCAAGAAATTATTTGTTGAATAGTCTAAATTTGAGGATCTTAAAATTTATTTAGTACACGATTAAAAAAAAATGTATTTTTACTCAACAAAATAATATTTTAAGTTATAACTAATTTTCTCATATGAAAAAATGTCTCTTTTTCTTTTTAATTATATTAAGTAATATTTTATTTTCTCAGTCTGATAAAAAAATTCTTGATGCAAATGAGGTTTCAGCACTGTTCTACAGCGATGGATCACTTTTTCAAAATAAACCTGCAGGTACAGCTAATTATATTATACCAAAAGAAAGTGGGGCAAGTTCATTTTTTGCCGCTGGAATATGGATTGCCGGAAAAGATGAAAATGATATTTTAAGAGTTGCAGCCCTCCGCTATGGGAATGGTAGAGATTTTTATCCGGGCACCTATTCATATAATGATATAACATATCCTTGGCTTGACTATGAAAAAGAAATTTGGAAGGTCTCTAAGGAACAAATAGCTTGTCATATTTCTAATTACAACAATCCTTACTATCAAATTCCTGAAGATATTCTAACTTGGCCAGCACATGGAGATTCTAGTATTGGTGGATTTTCTGAAAATTTAGCTCCCTTCATAGATATAAATAATGACGGAATTTATAGCCCTTTAACCGGTGAATACCCATTAATTATTGGTGATGAAGCTCTTTATTATATAATGAACGATTATGAAGGTCCGCATACTGAAACAGGTGGTTTACCTTTGGGGATTGAAGTTCACGTAATGGCATACCAATATAAGGAAACAAATTCCTTTTTGGATAGCACTACGTTTATTAAGTATAATATATTGAATAAAGGTCTGCATATATTTGATAGTTTAAGAATAGCCTTTTGGGCTGATACCGATATTGGAAACTACGCTGATGATTACATTGGAAGCGATCCATCTCGAAATATGATTTTCGCTTACAATGGGGACTTAAATGACCAATCTGATGGGGGTTTGCAAGGTTATGGTATAGATCCCCCGGCAGCAGGGGTTTTAAGTTTGAGTCATAACATGGATTATTCTGGATATTTTCAAGGGACTGCTACTTATCCATATAATGATCCTGGACCTGCTGCAGAGTATTACAATTTTATGACAGGTAAATGGGCCAATGGTTCTGATAGGTTTTATGGTGGTTTAGGTTATGCAAATTCTGTAGGTTCATCAACAGTTCTCTCCGATCATTGTTTCCCTGGTATTTTTGATCCTGATGGAACGTTATCTACAAATGGTGTAGATATGTCTGGTCTTTTTCCAAATGGTTGGGATGAGACTACAAATAATAATCCTGTTGGTGATAGAAGAGCTTATTCAGTGTCAAATTCCTTTTCATTTTATCCAGGAGACAGAAAAAATATAGATTATGCAATCTTATTTGGAAGAAGTTCAAATGGTACACTATTTTCCTCCGTTGAAAGATTAGCTCAAATTGCTGACTCCTGTCAAGAATTTTATAATTCCAACAATATTAATCAGTTATTATTGGTTACTTCGAATTCTGATGTAAATAACTATCCGGCATGTTCTACTTCTTTTAATCCTCCTCCTCCTTTAGCTTCAAATCTAGGGCCTAAAATCCGTAGATTAGACGGATATGGAAATGGAAACAATTCACTTGAGTTAACAACAGCAAGCAAAGACAGTATTCTTCAAAACGGTTTTCATTCATTAATTGAATACACTGAAAATAATGGTCCTATTAGTGTTGAAATTTTTGATTCTTCTAGCTATCAACTTGGCTATTATAAATTAGATTTTATTGATTACACAGCACCTTTTAATGGTAATTCTGCAGATACTGCAAAATGGATTTTATATCATACCAACAATAATATTACACAAAGCTTTACTGGTGAACAGAATATTTTAGCCGATACCGTTTATACTATTCCTCAATTAGGTCTTAAACTAAAAGTGCATCAGAAGAAATATTTCTTTCCTGCCGGACAAAACAGTAATCAGTTTAAGACAACAGAAATGATCAATGCTGAAATTATATTTGGCAACAATATAGAGTGGCTAACTGGAATTAAAGACAATGATTCATTTTATCCGACTAATTGGATAGGATCTGGAGATTTCGACGATACAACATCAACATTTGTTTTACCTTGGCAACAACCTATTCCAGACTATTTAAATGCTCCAAATTATATAGATCAGTTATCAGCTGATCCAGAGGAAAATTTCGAAAATATTCTTGATGGTATTATTGCACCTCATCGTTTGGTGGGTTATCAAGCCTCTTATATGCCTTTGGCATACGTTGGAAATTATAGTCCAACATTTAAAACAAATGCTTCAATCAGTTTTCTACCAAGTGTGGATATTGTTATTACATCTGATCAAAGTAAATGGACACGTTGCCCAGTCATAGAACTATGTAGAAGTCAAACATTAAGTATTGGTTCAGCCAAAGCAGGATACATGCGAAAAAGCCAAAGTGTTAACAAGAATGGATCAGCAGATGGCAGTGGAACAGGAATGGGTTGGTTTCCGGGTTATGCTATAGACTTAGAATCTGGTGCACGTTTGTACATGGCTTTTGGAGAGAACTCATTTTTAGGAGCAGAAAACGGAGCAGACATGCTTTGGAATCCTACGGATCATTTGGTGAGTAATTCTGGAACACCTTTAATGGGAGGTCAACATCCAATCTATATCTTTAGCTACAAGCAAAAGACAATAAATGGCTTTAATCAAGGATTTGATTTTCCGGCGTATATTCCAAGTGAAGCAGAAGTTGCCGGCAGTAATTTTCTACAAAATAAATGGATAGAAATTGAGACAAATTCTACATCTCTCCCAATTAGACGTGAGTTGTATGGAAGTTTATCATGGATCATGAATCCATTGTTAAATCAGGACCACAGTATTTTAGAATCAGATGCAACAATTAAATTACGAATTAATAAGGAATACAAAAATTTTGTTGCTTCTGGATCTAATCAAGGTAAGCCAAGTTATGATTGGTTTAATTCTAGCAATCTAAACATAGAGGAATTAACACAGGAGGATAAATCTTTATTAGTATATCCGAATCCAACATTTAGCTCAATCACCATCCAAGGAAAAGAATTTATGAGCCAAAACTTCAAAATTTTTGATCAAATGGGAAGAGAAGTGTTGTATGGAAAGTTAAATGGAATATCAACAGAAGTGAATATGTCTAAACTTTCAAAAGGAATCTATACGCTTAAAATTGAAGGGTATTACAAACCTTCTCAGGTTGTTAAGGAATAATGAAAGGAACTTTGCCTTTTATGGTAAATACTATCAAAGCTGATGTAAGCAACACGATAACTACCATTAATTGGAAACCCATTCCCTATGAAAAAACAGTTGTTGACACTGCTAAATCTGTGGAGGCAGCACTTAAAAAATAAAACAATCTAATATCCAGACTAAATTGAAAAAAGTAACAGGTATTGGAGGTATCTTTTTTAAGTGTAAAGACCCCAATAAAATGAAAGAATGGTACAAAACTCATTTGGGATTAGACACAGACCAATATGGTACAAATTTTGAGTGGCGACAAGCTGCAGACACAACTAAAAAAGGCTTTACGCAATGGAGTCCATTTGAAGAAAATACAAGATATTTTGAGCCTTCGACAAAGGATTTTATGATAAACTACCGAGTTGAAAACATAGAAGAACTAGTTGAGCAATTAATAAAAGAAGGGGTAACAATTACCGACAAAATTGAATCATTTGACTACGGTAAATTCGTTCATATCATTGACCTTGAAGGAAATAAAGTTGAGTTATGGGAACCTAAGGACATTGAGTACGAAAAAATCGTGGGCGGACGAACAAAATAGAAATTCAGAACCTTGACTTTATTAGCTTCGGTGCTACTTCATGGTGTTTCTTTTTTTGTCAAGAAAAAAAGAAAGGAAAATAAAATAATTTCTCAAATTGAGATTATTGTTTGCGTTATGAATTTGATTAGGATTTTGATTGGTGTTACGAAAGCGCACACTCAATTTTACTGTCAGAGTTTACAATTTTTAGTATGCGTTTTTTTTGTAAAATACTGTAAATCAATATAAATAATACGAATACGA
Organism: Crocinitomicaceae bacterium; assembly: GCA_044358215.1. GTDB lineage: Bacteria > Bacteroidota > Bacteroidia > Flavobacteriales_D > Crocinitomicaceae > UBA952. The sequence goes on along the minus strand of JBIKOE010000014.1, from coordinate 2,091 downwards.
ATACGAATACGAATACGAATACGAATACTAAAAATAAACCTATATTTGTATATAACTAACTTAAAAAAAACTACAACTCATGAAACAAAACTTACTTAAATCAATGTTCTTGGGACTAAGCTTCTTATTCTTAGCTCAATTTTCCTTTGCGCAATTAACGATCACTCCAGCTAGTGGACCAAACGTGTGCGATGGAACTGCAGCAATCTCCAATACTTCTGGTGTTATTCAGTCTTCCATTACGTGGTATGGGAACGGAGCGATTATCGCCTCGAATACTTATCAAATTGGTAACTTATGTCCGGGTGTTTACGGCGTTAATTATAGTCAAAGCACTTTAATGGGGATTGATTCGTTGAGTGCAACTTTCATCATTTTAGGCGGTGGACCGAATCCATGTGCTAATTTCAATGTGACCTTGAATACAACGCCTTGTTCTGCCGGTTCAAATGATGGTTCTATTTTATCATATGTTACCGGTGGTACTCCTCCTTACTCATTTACGTGGAATCAAGGTTCGATAACTCAGGATCTTTATAATCTTTGGCCTGGAGTCTTCTGTGTGGATGTGATGGATGCGACTGGATGTCAAATGAATGTTTGTGATTCCATGACCATCACAGGAGCAAATACTGGCGATACCTTAGTGGTTAACAATGCTAATTGCGGTCCAACAGCTTTTGGGACTTTAGTTCAACAATTCGAAGATTGTAAATTCAACTTCAATGCATGTGCAAGCGCTTCGATGACCTCATCCAATATGATTGGAAACGATACTTTACAAACGGTTTGGACATTTATAGATACGATGAACGTAACGATGGAAACGTACACCATGTATAACTACATTCCAAACGGCATGGCAAATGGTTGTTTGAACTTGCAGTTCATCCTTTATTGTCCTTTCAAAACTGGTAATGTGAATACAATCGTTGTCAACGATATAGTTGAATTAAGCGGTTTAAGTGGTTTAAATGATCTTGTAAAAAATCCATTTACAGTGTTGAATCCAATGGGTAATGAATTGAACGTTCAATTTGATGAGGTGACATCCGGAACGATGAAGTTATTTAACATAAATGGACAAGTAGTCAAAACGCAAACGTTGACTTTGGTTCAACAAGCATCCATCGCTACAACGAATTTATCGGAAGGAACATATTTCTTACAATTGGCAATCGGTTCAACGGTTTACACACAGAAAGTAATAAAATAGGATTTAATCCAACTGATTTGAAAAGCTCTGACGATACTTTCAGGGCTTTTTTTATGCGATGTCGATTCCGAAGGCTGTGAGTAATCCAGCAAGTCCATTTTGATTGAATTTAGCTCCTTCCATTCGGATTTTTCGATGCGACAATGATGTATTATTCTCAATACAAAAGAAAGGATTTGTCTCCTTTTCCCTAATCTCCAAAATTTAAGAATCGTTTAGAGGATTTGCTTACTTACTTTTAGAAGCAACCTTTTAGATTTATAGATGTCTTATATGTATATTTGAACTTTATACTAAAGTATGAATTTAAGAAGATGTTCTTCTGGTAGAAATATAATGATGCAAATTTTTCCACTTGCTCTATTTTTTCTATTTACAATTCAAAGCTGTCAAAAAGATAAAGTCTTTGTGCCAATAAGCACTCCCCCAATTGGAAATTCTGGAGTAAGCGTTGACCTTACGCAGGTTCCTTATGCTAAGCTTTCTGACTACGGTTTTTTTACAAGTCCAATGAAAAACCAAGTTCCAGTTGATGGTGTTTTACCATACGAACTTGCGAGTTCTTTATTTACAGACTATGCCTTAAAGAAAAGATTCGTTTGGATGCCTCAAGGTAATAAGGCAACTTATTCGGGTGATCATGAAATTCTTGAATTTCCTATTGGCTCGGTGCTCATTAAAACCTTTTACTACAACAATGTTCAACCTAATGATGAAACAAAAATCCTTGAAACCAGAATTATGATTTTAAAATCAACTGGTTGGATATTTGCCGAGTATGTTTGGAATGATGAACAAACTGAAGCTTACCTTGACATGGAGGGAAGCTATAAAAATATTTCTTGGCAACAAGGAGGTGTAACAAAATCAACGAA
>JBIKOE010000078.1:0-5015 GCA_044358215.1 Crocinitomicaceae bacterium | reverse complement strand
AAAATTTAAATTTTACAAAATAATTTATTCAATGTCCAAAGAAATAGCGCTAAGTCAAGGAACTAAAAAAGAAAAATATGAGGATTTACTTCCTCAGCTTATTTCTCTTGTGGAGGGTGAATCAGATCCCACTGCAAACCTTGCAAATATAAGTGCAGCATTAAAAGAAACATTTTCATTCTTTTGGGTGGGATTTTATTTAGTTAAAGGTGATGAATTAGTGCTCGGCCCTTTCCAAGGGACAATTGCATGTACGCGTATTCAAAAAGGGAAAGGAGTTTGCGGTAAGGCATGGGAAGAAAAAAAAATCCTACTTGTAGAAGATGTTTCCGTTTTTCCGGGGCACATTGCCTGCAGTTCTATTTCGAAAAGTGAAATTGTAGTTCCACTAATTCAAAATGGAATAGTAATTGGTGTTTTAGATGTTGATAGTGAAGAATTGGCTAACTTTGACGCAACTGACTCACAGCATTTAGAAGAACTTTGTTCATGGCTCGTTACTATTTTATAATTCTTTCGATTTTTCTTGTGTCTTCTTGTGCGCAAGTTGGGACAATTTCAGGAGGTGAAAAAGATATAATTGCGCCACAAATCAAAAAATCTTCCTTAAAAGATAAAACAGTAAATTTTAAAGATACATCAGTTTCTATTGAGTTTAATGAGTTTATTGTCTTAAATAAACCAACAGAAAACATCTTTTTAATGCCCAATGATGCAGCGTTAGTTTCCTCCATAAAAAAGAAAACTCTTACTATTTCTTGGAAGCGTGAATTGAAAGAAAATACAAGCTACAGCATCTATTTAAACAAAGCAGTAAAAGATATAACTGAAGGAAATGATTCCTTAATGAAGCTCACTTTTTCCACAGGAAATATTTTAGATTCACTGCAGATTTTTGTGTCTTGTTTTGATGCTTTTTCCAAGCAGAAATTAAGCAATATCGTTGTTGGATTATACGATTCATTGAATGCTGAAAAACCAAGGTATTTTGCTAAAAGTAATCAAATGGGCTTAAGTGCATTCTCAACATTAAAAGCTGGGAATTATTTTGTAAAAAGTTTTAGCGATGACAACAATGACCTAATCATTCAAAAAACTGAAAAACAAGGATGGGAGTTCACTGAAATTAACATCTTGGAGCGAAAAAATGATACTTTAAAATCTGTACTTTCTATTCCCAAGAATAGCGATAAGATAAAAAATGTGCGCATACTTCCTCCTGGTTTGATTGGTATTCATCTGCCTGAAGAAAAAAAAGCAGCCAAGATTGAACTAGATAGTTTGATAGTTCCTTCTATTGCTATTTTTCCTGTTTCAGGTAGTAACAAAGACAGTTTACTCATTTCAATTGGACAAACAAACAGCAACCCTTTGAAACTAATTATTGAAGCTGATACATTTAATTTAAGGTATTCAGAAAAAGACAGGACAACGAAACTAAAACCACGTTATATCGAGAATTTAAATGGTTCTGAAAAAATACTTGAGTTTGAAGTCAGCGACAAGATAAAAAACATTGACAAAGAAAAAATTAAGATTTTGAATGCCAAAGATAGCAGCAGTATACTTTTTGATAGTGAGATTTCTTTTAACAAGTTACGCTTAAAAATAAAGAAAGTAAGCTCAAACGAATTTTTAATAGAATTAATGGAAGGAGCAATAAGAGGAGAGAGCAGTGTGCAAAACAGCCCTTTAAAACAAACTATTCAAGTAAAAGAAGAAAAAGAATTTGGAAAATTACTGGTTCATTTAAGCAGCAATATCTCTACTGGAATTATCGAACTTATCCAAAAAGAAAAGGTGATTGCATCGCTACAAACAACTGCGTCAACTGCTGATTTCATCTTTGAAAATCTTTTGCCAGGAGAATATTCCTTCCGGATAATTTTAGATGAAAACAAGAATGAAAAATGGGATCCAATCGATGTTCAGCAACAAAAACAAGCTGAAGATGTTTTGTACTTTAATACGCCCGTAAAAGTCCGCGCAAATTGGGAAGTGGAAACAACATTAGAAATAAACAAATAATTAAAATTAGTGTCATGAAAAAAATTTTACTGCTAGCATCCGCATTTTTGACAATGCAAGTAAATGCTCAAATTCAAATGCCAAAAGCAAGTCCTCTTGGAAAAATTGAACAAAAAGTTGGTTTAGCTGATATCAGCATTAGTTATTCTCGCCCAGGAAAGAAAAACCGCGAAGTATTTGGGGAAGTTGTTCCTTTTGGAGAAACTTGGCGACTTGGAGCAAATGAAAATACGAAAATTTCAACCAGTGAAAATTTAATTTTCGGGAAAGACACCCTAAAAGTTGGAACCTATGCACTTTATGCAAAACCGACAAAAGAAATATGGGAACTTTATTTTTATTCGGAAACTACAAATTGGGGGATGCCTGAAAAGTGGGATGATGCAAAAGTTGTTTTACGACTTAGTTCAGAGGTGAAAAAACAAGACAATGTAGTTGAAAACCTCACAATTTCACTTGATAATTTGCAGTTCAACGGAGCTATACTATCTATTTCTTGGGACAAAACGAAGGTGGAATTTCCTTTTGAACTAGACACAAAATCAAAAGTCTTGGCGAGTATCAAAAAAACAATGGCTGGACCATCAGCAAATGACTTTCACCAAACAGCAAGTTATTATTTTCAGGAAAAAATAGATCTTAAATTAGCGCTAGAATATTCTACTAAAGCCTGCGAGCTGCGAGGAGCTGAGGCCTATTGGATGAGTAGACTGAAAGCACAACTGCAAGCAGAAAATGGCGATTTTAAAGGCGCTATTGAAACTGCTAAGAAATCTATTGAAGCAGCAGAAAAAGATGGAGATCAAAACTATGTCCGAATGAACAAGGCTTCAATCGAAGAGTGGTCTAAGAAAAAATAAATTTTTGTTCCAAAAATACAAATTCCATCTCTTGATGCACCTCATCATTTTTATGTGGGGTTTTACGGGTATTTTAGGAAAATTAATTCAGCTAGACGCCATCATAATTGTCTGGTATAGAATATTAATAGCAGTAAGCGTTCTTTTTTTATTTTTTCTTTTAACGAAAAGAAGTTTTAAAATTCAAAAAAAACACCTCTGGAAAATTTCGCTAGTCGGAATGATTGTTGCTTCTCACTGGCTAACGTTTTATTATTCCATTCAACTTTCAACAGCATCACTTGGAATTCTATGCCTCTCCACAACAACACTTCATGTAACGTGGCTAGAACCTTTAGTAATGAAACGGCGCTTTTCGTGGATTGAGTTTCTCTTGAGTTGCTGTGTTGTATATGGAATTTATTTTGTTGCTGGAGATTTTTCACCAAAGGAAATGACAGCGCTTTACTTTGGATTACTCTCCGCATTGTGCGCAGCACTCTTCTCTGTTTTCAATGCAAAAATTTCGCAGGAAGTTCCATCGACGCATATTACCCTTTATGAATTAATTGTTGGCTTTATTTTCGTCTCGATATTTCTGATTTCTATCGGAAGGATGAATGTTGCAATTCTACAAATGACTTATTCGGATTTTGGATGGCTCTTATTTCTAGGAATTTTGTGCACTTCTTTTGCTTTTTTAGTGACCATCGATATTATAAAACGCTTGGGAACCTTTACCGTTTCACTAAGTATTAATTTAGAACCTGTTTACACCATTTTATTAGCTATTTTTATCCTAAAAGAACATCAATTACTGAATTCAAATTTCTATATCGGAGCAATGATTATTATCTTTGTTGTTCTGCTGAATGGACTACTGAAACATTATCAAAAAAAGAAAGAAACACAAAAAACAATAAACGAATCAATAAATGGAATATACTAATTTAGGGAAGTCTGGCTTGCAAATTAGCCGCTTATCACTTGGCTCTTGGTTGACTTTTGGAAAACAAATTGGAGATGATGTAGCTGAACGATTAATGGATATCGCCTATGAAAATGGCATCAATTTTTTTGACAATGCAGAAATTTATGCCCGTGGGAAAAGTGAAATTGTCATGGGAAATATTTTGAAAAAGAAAAATTGGTCCCGCGATAGTTATATCGTAAGTAGTAAAGTATGTTTCGGAACTGGAGGGCAATGGCCAACGCAAAAAGGATTGAGTCGAAAACACGTAACTGAAGCTTGTGAACAAGCATTAAAACGCTTCCAATTAGATTATTTGGATTTGTATTTCTGTCACCGACCAGATAAAAAAACGCCCATTGAAGAAACAGTTTGGTCGATGCACCAACTAATTATGCAAGGAAAAATTCTCTATTGGGGAACTTCTGAATGGAGCGCTCAAGAAATAATGGAAGCACATCTTTTCGCAAAACAAAATCATTTAATTGGTCCGATAGTAGAACAGCCAGAATACAACATGTTTACGCGGGAGAAAGTAGAAGTAGAATTTTCACAAATCTATAAAACTGTTGGATTAGGAACAACAATTTGGTCGCCACTTGCAAGTGGTATTTTAAGTGGGAAATACAACCAGGACTTTCCATCTGATACGCGCTTAGGTATTGAAGGACTTGAATGGTTAAAAGATAAAAATATCACTGAAGAAAGAATCGATAAAGTGAAAAAAATGGCGCTTTTAGCAAGTGAAATTAATCTGAGTTTGCCTGTTTTAAGTCTTGCTTGGTGTTTGAAAAATCCAAATGTAAGTACTGTAATTCTCGGTGCTAGCAAGGAAAAACAACTCATAGAAAACCTTGAATCTATTGATGCACAAGAAAAATTAAGTGAAGAAATAATGCATAAAATAGAGGAAATACTTGACAATAAAAAAGAACTATCTCCTTATTAATTTAATAACCAACTCAAAAAATCATGTTTACAGGTATCATTGAAGAAATTGGCAGTGTAAAAGCTATTTCGCGAGAAGCAGGAAACATTCATTTTACAATTGCAGCAAAAATGACCAAGGAATTAAAGGTCGACCAAAGTGTTGCGCACAATGGCTGCTGTTTAACGGTTGTAGCGATTCATGACGAGTGTTATCAAGTAACGGCTATTCAAGAAACCTTAGATAAAAC
>JBIKOE010000045.1:0-16705 GCA_044358215.1 Crocinitomicaceae bacterium | reverse complement strand
AGTCAATTTCAAAATCAGCACGAAGAAATTCTTCCGCCAATAAAGGAATATCATATTTATTTGAGTTGTATCCTGCCAAATCGGAATCTCCAATAAAATCTGCAATTTTTTGAGCTATTTGCTTAAAAGTTGGAGCATTTGCTACTTTTTCATTGCTAATGCCATGAATTGCAATGATTTCGTCTGCAATTATAATTTCTGGATTAATCAGTTCATTTAATTCTTCTTGTTCACCGTCAACCGTCAATTTAATAATTGCAATTTGTACAATTCTGTCAGTTGTAATTTGAAGTCCAGTTGCCTCTACATCAAAAAAACAAAGTGGTTTTTTTAAAATTAAATTCATTTATAAGTAATTATAATTAATGAAAAGATAGTCAAGGTTGCTTAAACTTCACGATTTCCGTCAAAAGCTTCGAGGTAATCTGCAACTCTGCGTACGAATTGACCGCCAAGAGCACCATCTACAACTCTGTGATCGTAGGAATGAGATAAAAACATTTTATGACGGATTCCAATAAAATCTCCTTGAGGTGTTTCAATGACTGCAGGAACCTTTCGAATTGCCCCAAGCGCTAAAATTGCAACTTGCGGTTGATTGATTATCGGAGTTCCCATTACATTTCCAAATGAACCAACATTTGTAATGGTATAGGTTCCACCTTGTGTATCATCAGGTTTTAATTTATTATTACGAGCATTATTCGCCAATTCATTAACAGCTTTCGTTAAACCCATTAAATTAAGACGATCTGCATTTTTAATAACTGGAACAATTAAATTTCCTGAAGGTAAAGCAGTTGCCATTCCGATATTAATATCTTTTCGCTTAATGATTGTAGTTCCAGAAATAGAGACATTCACCATCGGAAAATCTTTTATTGCTTTAACTACGGCTTCAATTAAAATAGGTGTGAAGGTGATATTTTCGCCTTCTTTGTCCATAAATGATTTCTTGACTTTATTTCGCCATTCCACAATTTTGGTCATGTCAGCTTCAACATAGGAAGTTACATGCGGAGAAATATGCGCTGACATTACCATGTGATCAGCAATCATTTTGCGCATTCGATCCATTTCAATGAGTTCATCTCCTGGATTTGGAAGTACAATAGGTTCTTTAATATTTGTTAAGAAATGACCGCCTATGTTTGAAGAGCTTGTGAGTGTTGGCGTACTATTATTACTAATAACAGAAGTTCCACGATTAGCGATATAGCTCAACAAATCATTTTTTGTAACGCGAGCATCCTGACCTGAACCTTGAATTGATTCCAATTCAGTTCGACTGATATTTTCTTTTTTAGCAATACTTCTAACAAGAGGCGAGAAGAATTTACCGCTTGAATTACTATTTATTGCAACGATTTCAGAAATAGTAGGCGGCGAAGTAATTTCTACTACAGGACTATTTTTTTCTTCAATGACTTCAATCTTTTTTACTGACTCAATAGTTTCAGGACTTACTTCTTTCGTCGTTGAAATTTCGTCTGTTGAAAGAATTGCAATTACATCGCCAACTTGGGCAACTTGATCTTTTTCGAAAAATCGCTTACTCAAAATTCCTGAAGCTTCAGATGGCAATTCATTATCAACTTTATCTGTTGCAACTTCAACTAAAGGTTCATCAATAGCGACTTTGTCTCCAATGTTTTTAAGCCAATTGGTAATTGTTGCTTCTGTTACACTTTCTCCCATTTTCGGAAGACGAACTTCAATTTCTGCCATAAGATTAATTTACTGTAAAATTCAGCATAGCAAAGTTAGCAAACATCCTTGATATGAGAAAATAAATAGGAATTATTCACCTAGTAATTTCCATTTACGAACGAGCACTTCAAAATCAAAAATAAAACTATATTCTTTCGCGTATAGTAGATTTAACTCTTCTTTTTTATCAGTAGTAAGTTCCTCTGAAACAGAAAATGGCTCTAAAATTCCAGGTTTTATTTTTGGAAGATTTGTTTTTGTCCCATCACTTTGATTGAGGTAACCAACAAATGATTTTTTTCCGCTTAAAATTCTAAAAAGATTTGAAATAAACTTTACTTTAAATTTTATAATTACCAATAGAATAGGGGAAAGTAAAAGTAAAATAATACTAAAAAAGAAATCAAATAAGCGTTTTGAACGAATGTTTTCAGGCTTACTTAAAGCAGAAAAATTTAGCGCATAAAAATCTCCTGAATTGTCAATTGAATTACTGCCAATTAAATAACTTGTATTCGGTTGCGCAATTTTAAATTCAATATCTTGACTTTCAATTTTTGTCATTCCATCAATAATATCTTTTGCACTTACATCTTTTGCACAATAAATAATTTCATTGATCGAATGAACTTGAATAATTTCATTTAATTGAAGATTACTTCCTGAGGCCTCCTCATAGTTTTCATCAATGTAAACACCGATAATGCTTTCAATTGTTGGATACGTTAATTCCAATATTTTTTTAACTCGTATAAATTCAGCTTGGTCTCCAATAATAGCAAAGTGTTTTTTCGGAGTAGAAGGCAATCCAATCTTATGTGTTTTCAATAAATTTTGAGTTATCAATACCAGATAATGCTGAAGAACAAAAACAAGAGAAGCCGTCAAAATAAAAAGGCGAGAAAATTGCCAATCTTTCGGTAAAAGAGCATAAACCACAAGAATAAAAATACTTGCAAAAATTGTAGCTTTCCAAATAATGTGATTTCGAATTCCCTTGTCGTAAACTCCAATTAACCAGGCAAAAAGAATAAAAACAAAAATATATAAGGGGATTGAGATATAAAAAACATATTCAGGAAATTGAATAGCAGCATTCCGCCAATAATCCGCAATAAAAAATAAAGCTGAATAAGTTAGTACAGCATTCAGAAATGGAGTTGCTATTTTCTTGACAAAACGATTTATAAGTGAAAGTGAAGCCCGCATATAAATAGCAAGATTAATCGCGAAAGAAAACAAGTTTGCATTCTTGTTTGAAAAGTGTTTTTTCGCAAAGAGAATCATTGCTTTGTAAAAAACAAAGACATAATTCACAGAGCTTTTTTTTGTACTTTCACCCTTGTAATGTATAATTTTTGTCTCGGGAAAGTAATAATTTTTATATCCTCCTAATTTAATCCGATACGATAAGTCAATGTCCTCACCATACATGAAAAATTGCTCATCTAAGAGTCCTACTTTCTCTAAAGTTACGGTTCGGAGTAACATAAAAGCACCGCTCAAAACATCTACTTCATTTACTTCAAATTCACTTAAAAAACCTAAATGATACCTGCCAAATTTTTGAGATTTTGGAAAAAGATACGATAGGCCAAAAATTTTATAAAAAGCAACTGAGGGAGAGGGAAAACCACGCTTTGATTCGGGAAGAAAATTTCCTTTGCCATCAAGCATTCTTAATCCTAGGCCACCACAATCAGCATTAGAATTCATAAAGTCAATGGATTTATCAAATGTATCTTCTTCAATAACTGTATCTGGATTAAGTAAAAGAACATAAGGAGAATTCGCTTGTTTTATTGCTTGATTGTTCGCTTTTGAAAATCCAACATTTTCTTTATTTTCTATTAATAGAACACTTGAAAAGTTTTCTTTTAACATGTTAATAGAACCATCAACACTGTTATTATCTACAACAAAAATTTGAACATTTAAATTCTTGGAAGCAGCGAAAACAGAGTTTAAGCATTGTTCCAAAAAGAAAACGACATTATAGTTTACAATAACTACCGATAAATCATATTTTTGGGTACTTTCACTCATTAACTTTTCATTGCAATACAAGATATTTCAATTGATGCATCGAGCGGCAAACTAGCAACTTCAACTGTTTCTCTTGCTGGCGGAACAGAATCAAAATAAGTCGCATAAACAGCATTTACTTTATGAAAGTCGACCAAATCTTTTAAAAAAATTGAGCATTTTACAATATGTGTAAAGTCCATTTCTGCTGCATGTAAAAGTTTTTCTATGTTTGACATAACAAGATGAGTCGCACTTTCAATTGTTTCCATTTCTAAAAGTCCAGTTTTAGGATTAATTGGACATTGTCCACTAATAAAAAGCATTCCATTTGCTAGAATTGCTTGACTATAAGGTCCAATTGGAGCAGGAGCATTTGGAATTTGAAGTGCTTTTTTATTCATATTTACTTTTAGATAAATTCAATTTGTTTTTTACTTTTGCTAAATTACTAAATACAAAATAGGTGAAAGTTCTTGTCGTTGATTTTTATGACTCATTTACCTTTAATCTTGTTCATTATTTAGAAGCTCTAAATTGTAATGTTACAGTTATAAAACACGATTTTTTAGAACTTAACACTATAACGGAATTTCAAGCGGTTTTATTGTCACCAGGTCCAGGATTACCCCAAGAAAAAGATAATTTATTTATGGTACTATCCTTCTGTGATTCAACTATTCCTGTTTTTGGAATCTGCTTAGGTTTACAAGGGATTGGAATGTATTTAGGAGGTCAATTAGTCAACCAACAAATTGTAAAGCACGGAGTTCAAGAAGAAATTACAATTTTAAATAAAACAGGATTGTTTCGGGGTTTTTCGGATGAAATCAATGTTGGTTTATATCATAGTTGGAAGTTAGAAGGAATTCATGAAGATTATATTACGGCTAAAAGTAAAAACGGAACCATTATGGCTATTGAATCAAAAAAGCGAAAAATCTATGCAGTACAATTTCATCCAGAATCAATTATGACTGATATGGGGAAGGAAATTTTAAAGAATTTTATAAGCTGTTGCAATGCTTAACATCTTTATAAGTTTATATTGAATGCGAACAATATTTATTTTTACTTGTATTAAAAGAATCAAAAAGTTAACTATGAAAATTATTTTATCATTCTTATTAATACTATTTTATTCACTTGCTTTTTCACAATCGGGAATTGTAAGAGGATTAATTACAAATACACTAAACAACAAGCCAATTGAACAAGCTAAAATTCAAGTTTTAGATCAGCAATTGGGTGCGATTTCAGATGAAAACGGCATTTATGAAATAAGTGGCATTAAACCAGGAGTTTATTCTTTTAAAGTTGTTGTTTCAGGCTTTAAAGCTTTTCAGGTCAATGAAATAACAGTTACAAATGCTCGTTCTGTTTCCTTGGATTTTGCTTTGGAAGAAATCGTTATAGAGCAAAATGAAGTTGTAGTGAAAGCAAATCCTTTTATCAGGAAAATAGAATCTCCAGTATCTTTAAAAACCCTAAATTCAACAGAAATTGAACGTTTGCCCGGCGCAAATAGAGATGCAAGTAAGGTAATCGCTTCTCTTCCTGGAGTTGCTTCTCGTGCAACTTTCCGAAATGATATTATTATTCGTGGAGGTTCTCCAGGGGAAAATAAATTTTATTTAGACGGAATAGAAGTTCCAAATATCAATCACTTTGCAACGCAAGGTTCTAGTGGGGGACCAGTTGGACTTTTAAACATAAACTTCATTCGAGAAGTTGATTTTTATTCGGGTGCCTTTCCTGCAAATCGTGCTAATAGTTTAAGTTCTGTTCTAGCATTCAAACAAAAAGATGGAAATCCAGATGCGATTATAACAAATTTCGCTTTGGGATCAAGTGATGCAGCTCTTACTTTAGATGGACCTCTTGGAAAAAAAGTAGATTTTATTTTTTCGGCAAGACGCTCTTATTTGCAATTTTTGTTTGCTGCATTGAAATTACCGATTCTTCCAACTTACAATGATTTTCAGTATAAAATCAATTATAAAATCAATCAAAAAAATAAGTTGACCTTTATTGGTCTAGGAGCTATAGATGTTTTTCGATTAAATGATAAAGTAAATAAAAATGTCACAGACACCGCCACGCTTGAGAAAAACAATTTTATTCTTGGAAATCTTCCTATACAAAATCAATGGAACTATACAATGGGAGTAAATTGGCTTCATTATTCTAAAAACTCGTATCAAACAATTATTTTAAGTAGAAATATGTTAAACAATAGTGCTTCGAGGTATAGATATCGTATTGAAACACCCGAAAATTTACTTTTCAATTACGCTTCCTTTGAAGCAGAAAATAAGTTTCGTTTTGAGCACAATTATACTAAAAATGGCTGGAGATTAAATGCCGGTTTTGCATATGAATATAGCAGATATTACAATAAAACGTATAACAATATTACTGTTCAGGGTTTGCCAATTGAAGTAAATTTTAAATCGAACCTATTTTTAAGTAAAGGCGCTGTATTTGCACAATTAAGCAAAGGATTTATTAATGAGCGACTAAATTTATCAATTGGATTAAGAAGTGATATAAACACCTATTCTAGAAGCATGATGAACCCTTTAGAACAACTTTCTCCAAGTTTGTCTGTAAATTACCGCATAAATGAACAATGGGCTCTAAATGGAAATGTAGCTCGCTACCATCAATTGCCTTCATACACGATACTTGGCTATAGAGATACTACCGGTACTTTGGTTAACAAAGAAAATGACTTAAAATATATTAGCGCAGATCATTTTGTTCTAGGTACTGAATTTTTAAGTTCGAAAAATGCACGATTTACCCTAGAAGGATTTTACAAGTCTTATGATAAATATCCTTTTTCGATTAAAGATTCTTTGTGTTTAGCAAATATCGGTTCTGACTTTGGCATTGTCGGAAACGAAGAAGTTAAATCTATTTCAACGGGACGTAGCTATGGATTAGAATTTTTATACCAACAAAAATTATACAAAGGTTTCTATGCTGTTTTTGCTTATACATTTGTGAATTCAGAATTTAAGGATAAAGACAATGTTTATGTTCCAACAGCTTGGGATAGCAAACACATTGTTTCTTTAACCGGAGGTAAACGCTTTAAAAAAGGCTGGGAACTTGGATTTAGATGGCTTTATTCAGGAGGTTCGCCTTACACGCCCTACAGTGCTGCTTCAGGATTAAAACAGAATTGGGATATCAATGGACAAGGAATTTTAGATTATTCTCAATTAAATACCAAGCGTGAATCAAGTTTTCATCAGTTAAACCTTCGTGTCGACAAAAAGATATTTCTTGAAAAATTAACGATGAATTTTTATTTAGACATTCAAAATGCCTATGGTTACAAAGCAATATTAGCTCCTACAATGTTAGTGGAAACAGATGCAAGCGGAGCTCCAATTGTTGACCCCAACGACCCTAGTCGATATAAAACAAAATTAATTGAAAATGCAACTGGCATTTTACAGCCTACAATTGGAATTATCATTGAATTTGCTGCAAAAAAGAATAAAAAATAATTTACTTATTATTCTTTCCAATCGTCGTAACCACCAATTAGGTTATACACCTTGTTAAAACCCAATTTCTTGAAATCTACACAGGCAGATGTACTTCTTCCTCCTGCAGCACAATATACTAAAATAGTTTTCTTTTTATCTAACTTAGAAATAGTTGCCTCAAAAGATTTAGAGAAGTAATCAATATTAATAGCATTTTTAATGTGTCCTTCCGAAAATTCTGTAGAAGTTCTAACATCAATAACTAAAGCATTTCCTTTAATGATTAGAACTTTAAATTCCTCTTGATTAATTTTCTTCTGGGAGAAAAAAGAAATAGGAATAAGTAGGAGGATAATTAGAGACTTCATAAATCAAGAAGCGAATTAATAAATATTACAAGATTCAAAATGAGATAAAATAGTGCAGGAAAACTTGAACTCAGACTATCTTTTACACGAAACCTTACTATACAAGCAATCAACATCATCGTTGTTAGTCCTGCGGAGGAAAAAACAAGCAGAGTATTATTTACAAGACCCAAAATTAATCCTATTGAAGCGCTTAATTGAGAAAATGCGATGAATATTGATATGTTAGGCAATCCAAATCGTTTAAATTCTTTCTCCATTTTTGAAGAAAAAAAATAGCTTGTCCCATATATGAAAAAAGAAATACTAGATAAAAGTATAAAGAATAACAATTTGTTTTCGGCTTATTAAGAACAATAAGATTGTAGTGCTATAAATACGCACAAGGATAAAAATATAAAGGAAGGAATTCTCTGCTGTAATGGGTTTTTTAATTTAAAATGAAAATATTGGGCAGAAAGCATAAAAAATCCCATTAAAATAGCTGAATAAAAAACATAAGAAGGTTGACAAAGCCCAACTAATAATAAAGTTGCAAGCGCAATTTTAGATGCTCCTACAGCGCTCCGGATAGTTACGCTTAGACCAAATTGTTTGAATTCTTTTTCAACATTGTGAAAACGAAAAACCCAAACAAATAGAACAGAAACTGCAACAATAAGTTGTGAAATAATGAGTAGATCTTTCATATTTTATTTACTTACTTTTAATGACAAATATAAATATATTTTGGAATAGTTTAATATTTAATTTTTTTAAGTTCAATAACTATTTATGTTTTTTTTAAAGAAATATAATCTAAACTAAAAAATTATCGCTTAGAAATTTTATTATTGCTTATAGGTCGTTGAAGCTGGCATTTGAAGCGATTAATTTCTTGATTACGAATTTTTTGATGTTTTGTTTTGCAATTCTCTACTCGTTCTCGCCATAGTTTGTAAGAAGAAAATTTTAGTTCTTTTTTCATTAATTCCTTAACTTGATCCTCACGCAAATTAAATTGCATAAAAATGGCGTCAAAAGGAGTTCTGTCCTCCCACGACATTTCAATTATTCTATTTATGTCTTTTTCGCTTAAAATCATTTGATAGATGACATCCCTCCGTCTAAATGTAGAATTTGACCAGTCATCCATTTTGATGCATCAGAGAGCAAAAAAGTAGTCATGTTTGCTAAGTCTTTCGGATCGCCAACTTTCTTTAAGGGATGGCGCAATGCGCTAGCTTCTATTTTTTCAGGTGAACTTAACAAGCGACTTGCCATCGGAGTATTTGTAAGTGATGGAGCAATACAATTTACACGAATTTTTGGAGCAAATTCTGCTGCAAGTGATCTAGTAAGTCCTTCAATTGCACCTTTGCTAGCTGCAACAGAAGCATGAAATGGCATTCCTGTTTGAACAGCTACTGTACTGTAAAGAATAATTGATGCAGAATCGGAGAGCGCTAGATTTTTCGAATAAGATTGAATACTTTTTATTGCGCCAAGAACATTTATTTGGAAATCTTCCAAAAAGTTTGTGCTTTTTAGGGACTGGAAAGGTTTTAAATTAATTGTTCCTGGAAAATATACCAGACCGTCTACACATACGTCAATAATTGGCACTAAATCATCAGAAGAAATGTCATATTGATGGAAAAAATCAAAAGGTGCATCAGGTTCAGACCTTGAAATTGAAATAACTGTATGCCCTTCTGTTTTTAGTTGTTTTCCAACTTCTTTTGCTACTGCTGAAGAAGCTCCGATTAATAAAATTGTTTTCATTTTAGAGAAACATTCATAATTCTAAAATGTTTATTCTCTTTCTATGTTTTCTTTTAACAAATCGTGAACAATTGTTCCTAAACTTAGATCGAAATATAGACTAAATTCTTTTTCACTAGAAATAATTGGAATAATTTCATCTTTTGTGCACAATGCATTAAATTCTTGTATTGAAATTTTCTTGTAGTATTTTTCAATTACTTTTGAATCCTCCCAAAAATCATCTTCTACAAGATAAATGGATGGTTCAGGATTGATCGTAAAGAACTGATTATCATCGGAATGCTTAGCAGCCCAAGCAATAAATAATGGAGTTGGAGTTACACAAATAAATCCTCGATTGATTATTTTCATTTTACTTCAGTTAAAACAAAGTTAGAATAATTAAACCATTTTGCTTTTTGTTGCTTTTGTTGAACTATAATAAATTTTATTGGGTATTTATTATTTGAGAATCTAAGTAAATTAATCCATTTTATTGGATTTTGATTGATTTCAGATTCAATTATATGTATAGATTTAGTTGAAGCAAGAAGCATAAAGAATGTTTTTGAAAATTTTACTTTCTGGAATAACTCGATACTTTTACAGTCTTTACCATAACAATCTAAAAAATTGAAAAAAGCATTTTTCATAGAATTAGAATCTAAATAGTCAATTTGTAGATGTTTTATCCAAGAATTTTCAGAATCTAAAATAAAATTTAATGCTTTTTTATTTGGAAAGCGCTCAATAAAGGTTTTTTCTAAATTTGGACTTATTTTTATAATATTTAGGTCAACGGAATCTTGATTATATCGATCAAATAGAACAATTAAGGTGTCTTCCTCTTTATTAGGAATTAGTTTTTCAGGTTTATTATACTTTTTTTTATTGAGTAATTTTACTTTTTTATCATTCGTATTTGAACCACATCCTAGAATAAACTGAAAAACTAAAAAAAATAAAGGAATGATAAAAACACGCATTAAAAAATTCTTTATGAAAGCTAATTTAAAGAAACAATTTTAATCTTTTTTTATTTTTATCATCAAAATAAAAACTAATTTATCTGATTTGTTAAATCGAAGTATTTTTTTGAATGAAATTACTAAATTTGTAACATAAATATCATTTTTATGAAAAACACTATTTTTTTATCTTCTCTTTTATTTTGTCTCATTTCCTGTGGTGTGAAAGTACCCTTTACAAATGAATTACGTGATGAGTTTAGTTTAGATTCAGATGAAAAAATGAGAAGCGTGCAATTTTCTACTTCACATACAATTATATTAGATCAAGAATTAGAATCAGACAGTCAAAATACAACAACAAATGGCACACTGATTTCTAGTTCAAATACAAAACAAGAATCTATTATAATTCCTGCTGGTACAAAGTGTATTTTCGATGAATTTGGAACTAAGGGGGAAATAATTGTAAGATTTGAACTTGGAGATGAAAAAGTATTGGTTTTTTCATCTAAAGTTGAAGGTGCTAAAAATAGGCGCTACTATTTTCAAGCCGATTGGTCTTCACAAGGGGGCCCGAAAGTTAATTATGGAGGAAATACTTTTAAAGTTAATTTGATTCGTGGCTTCGCGCGATCTGCTCATCTAGTTGTAATCAAGAAAAACCTTCAAAAAAATAGACGCAAGGATCGTGTTATAAAGGGCTTAAAAGTGTAAGTCAGTGCACTTTTAAAAACAGCTAAATGAAACAAAAAGAAATACAACAAATTGAATTCAATAGAGATGGATTTGATAATTCTGAGTTACTAATAATTTACAAAAAATTACTACTCCCAAGATTAATCGAGGAAAAAATGCTTATTCTTCTCCGTCAAGGAAAAATCACGAAATGGTTTTCTGGATGGGGGCAAGAGGGTATTTCTGTTGGTTGTTCCTACGCAATGGAAAAAGAGGAGTATATTTTACCGATGCACAGAAATTTAGGTGTTTTCACAACACGCGAAATCCCTTTAAATAGACTTTTTTCTCAGTTTCAAGGTAAACTTTCAGGTTTTACAAAAGGCAGAGATCGGTCCTTTCATTTTGGAACTCAAGAATATAAATTAGTAGGAATGATTTCCCATTTAGGACCTCAACTTGGAATTGCAGATGGTATAGCTCTTTCTAATAAAATAAAGAAGAATAAAAAATCAACACTTGTTTTTACTGGAGATGGTGGAGCTTCTGAAGGAGATTTTCATGAATCTTTAAATGTGGCTGCAGTTTGGGATTTACCCCTTATTTTTTGTGTTGAAAATAATCAATGGGGCTTATCCACACCTTCCGAAGAACAATTTCGCTGTAAACAATTTATCGATAAGGGAATTGGATATGGAATGAATGCTATTCAAGTCGATGGCAATAATATTTTAGAGGTAATTCGAACTGTCCGAAAAATAAATGAGGAAATTCGTGAAAACCCAAAGCCTTTTTTACTGGAATTGATGACTTTTCGCATGAGAGGACATGAAGAATCTTCTGGCACGAAATATTATCCTGAAGGATTGCAAGATAAATGGGCGGAAAAAGATCCTGTTTTGAACTTTGAATTGTATATACTTGAGCAAGGAATTCTCACAAAAGAGTCCATTGAAGAAATAAAAAAATCCTTTAAGGATGAAATTCAAGCAGGATTTGACAAAGCAAATGCTGAAGACGCAATTATTCCAAATATAGAGCTTGAATTAGCAGATATTTATGCTCCATTCATACAAGAAGTTCAAAAACCGAATGGACCTCTTGTTGAAAAACGATTTATTGATGCCATTCAAGATGCTTTAATTCAATCTATGGAGCGATATCCAGATTTGATTTTGATGGGACAAGACATTGCAGAATATGGCGGTGCATTTAAGGTTACTGAGGGCTTACTTGAGAAATTTGGAAAAGAAAGAGTAAGAAATACACCACTTTGTGAATCTGCAATACTAGGTGCAAGTTTGGGCTTATCAATTTCAGGAATGAAGGCAATGGTGGAAATGCAATTTGCAGATTTTGTAACCTGTGGATTCAATCAAATAATAAATAATTTAGCGAAAATAAATTGGCGCTGGGGCCAAAATGCGGACGTTGTTGTTCGAATGCCAACAGGTGCAGGAACAGCAGCTGGACCTTTTCATTCTCAAAGTAATGAAGCCTGGTTTTTTCATACGCCGGGATTAAAGATTTTATATCCTTCAAATCCTTATGATGCAAAAGGCTTACTAAATGCAGCAATTGAAGACCCAAATCCTGTCCTATTCTTTGAACACAAAGGACTTTATAGAAGTATTAAAGAAGAAATTCCTTCGGATTATTATACTGTTGAAATTGGAAAAGCAGCAATCGTTTCTGAAGGAAAGGATTTTACAATTATAACTTACGGAGCCGGTGTTCATTGGGCAAAAGAAGCTTTAACAAAGTTTCCGGATACGAGTGCCGAAATAATTGACCTTAGAACATTGTTACCTTTAGATACTGAGAGTATTTACGCTGCAGTTAAAAAAACTGGGAAAGTAATCGTTCTTCACGAAGATTGTATGATGGGAGGAATTGGTGGAGAATTGGCTGCTTTAATTTCAGAGAATTGTTTTGAATACTTGGATGCTCCAGTTATTCGTGTCGCTTCATTGGATACTCCAGTTCCATTTGCAGTTGCTTTGGAAGAACAATTCCTACCAAAAGAAAGATTAATTTCAGCTATTTCAAGCTTATTAAATTACTGATTTGAAGCTAAAACTTCTTTTAGAGAAAAACATATTTAACTTACTTTTTAAACTGAGTTTTGTTTTACTTATTTTAGAAGTTTATAGAATACTTCTCCTATTTTGTAATGGCGAGTCCTTTCCTGATTTTGGTGTTAGAGAACATATTATCGGACTTTGGTTTGATTGCATTACAATTGCACTTTTTTTTATTCCTTATATCTTTCTTAGTGTAATTCCTCTCCCATTAATTACTGAAAAAATAAGATCCATTATTTTATTTATTGTTTTTACTCTTAGTAGTGCTATAGTCTTTTTATTCAATGCGCTCGATGTGGCCTATTTTTCATATACGCATAAACGAACTAGTTATGATTACTTAAAATTCATGTTAAATAGTGACGAAACAGGAAGTCTGGCAGGAGATTTTATCCTAGAATTTTGGTGGCTTATTTTATTCTTTATTGTTTCTTTCGGTTTATTACTTTTTACATATTTTAAGTCGAAATCAGTTCAAATAAGTTACAGGGAACCTAAAAAATGGATGTATTTCCTTCTAACCATAGCTTTAACAATCGTAATTGGTCGCGGTGGATTTCAGTTGAAGCCAATTGGAATTCTAGAGTCTACTAATTATGTTAGCATTGAGAATTCCCCAGCTGTTTTAAATTCAGCATTTACGCTATTAAAAACCTATCAGTTTAAGGGAGTGGAGAAAAAAACATTTTTTTCGGATGCTGAAATAAAAAAATATTTTAATCCTATTCAGAATGGGAATCCACAAAATTTAGTGAAAGACTCTCAAAATGTTGTTTTCATCTTATTAGAAAGTTTCGGTTCTATGTATTGTGGTCCAAATAATCCTGAGAGTTTTACACCGTTCATAGATTCTATTCTTTTAAAGTCAATGTATTTTGAACACGGAATTGCAAATGGTCGCACGTCTATGGATGCCTTACCTGCCGTTATTTCATCAATTCCAATGTGGATGAATGAAAGTTTTATTCTTTCTTCGTATAGTTCAAATCAATTTCAGGGAATTCCAAGTATTTTAAAAGGGAATGGTTATTCATCCGCTTTTTTTCATGGAGCTACAAATGGCTCTATGCGCTTTGATGCGTTCACCTCAGCAGCTGGATTTGATAGCTATTATGGACGAACAGAATACAACAATGAAGCTCACTTTGATGGGAATTGGGGAATTGAGGACCATCATTTTTTAGCTTGGTCTTTAGGTCAAATGGATAAAATGAAAAAACCTTTCTTTTCAATGGTTTTTACACTTTCTTCCCATCATCCTTTTACAATTCCAAAAGACTATCTAAAAAAGGTGAAAAAAGGACCTGAACCGCTTTGTGCTACGATAAGTTATGTTGATATAGCATTGAGGGAATTTTGGAATAAAGCACAGAAAAAATCTTGGTTTAAAAATACGATTTTTGTTTTTTGTGCTGATCATGTTGGTCCAACTGGTCGATCTGATAGAAGCGATTTAGCTTGGTTGCATAGAGTTCCTATTGCGTTTTATCATCCAACATTTTCTTTACCACATATTGATTCTTTAGTACCATTTCAACAAATAGATATTTTACCAACATTAATGGACCTTTTGAATATTCGATCAAAGTATTATGCATTTGGCACTTCTTATTTTAACAAGCAGAAACAGCCAAAAATTATTTATGCACAAGAAAATTTAATGGCATATCAAGGCACAAAGGATTTATTAGTTTGGAATTTATCTTCAATGAAGAAAAGAAGTAAATCAGATGATTTAGAAATAAAAAAAATGAAAGCAATCTATCAACAATACACAAATGATCTGATTGAAAATAAAATGACCCCATAAAATTTAATTATTTTTTAAAATTAAATTAATGTAAATTTGTTTTTGGAGATTGTTAATATAATTATTTTTAGGTTTAGCCACAAGTTTTATTTTATTTTTAGTCACTTACATTATATAAATGTTCCATATGAATAAGAAAACATCTCTTTTATTTCTTCTATTTTTTATTTCACTTTCATCAATTGCGCAAAATTTTTATGACAGAGCGACTGTTCAAAAAATAGAAATTTTCTTTGCTGCTGCAAATTGGGATGCACAATTAGATGCCGCATACGCATCAGATGCTTTTATAATTGCAGATTCTGTTCGTATTAATGGGGTTAATACCTATGATAGTGTTGGAGTAAAATACAA
This sequence comes from Crocinitomicaceae bacterium, assembly GCA_044358215.1. Lineage (GTDB taxonomy): Bacteria > Bacteroidota > Bacteroidia > Flavobacteriales_D > Crocinitomicaceae > UBA952. Next base: position 1,459 of record JBIKOE010000045.1, on the reverse strand, counting down.
GGGCAACTCATCCTATAATCCAAATAGTAATAAAAATCCACTTCATATTGAGCTAGATTATATTAAAGGAAGTCAAGATTACCAAGGATACACAAATATCAAACTTCAAAATGGCTACCAAGATCCTTCAATGATTCGTGAGGTTTTGTCGTATGCAATTTTAGAACAATTTATGGATTGCTCAAAAGCAAATTTTGCAAATGTTTATATCAATGGAACTCTTAGAGGACTTTATTCAAATGCTGAGAGTGTTAACAAAAAATTTAATGGTGATCATTATTATTTAAGCAAAGATTCTTTTTTTAAGTGTAATCCTACAGGTGGTGCAGGACCTGGAACTACTGCAAGTCCAGATTTAAAATATATCAATGCAGACAGTAGTTCTTATTTCTCTTCCTATGAATTAAAATCAGATTTTGGATGGAATCGCCTAGTAGATTTAATTAATACGCTAAATAATAATACGAGTTTATTAGAAAGCAAGCTAGATGTAGATCGCGCACTTTGGATGTTAGCTTTTAACAATGTACTTGTTAATCTTGATTCTTACAATGGTGCTTTTCGTCAGAATTATTATTTGTCTTGGGATTTAAATAATCGCTTTGTGCCAACAGTTTGGGATTTGAATATGAGTTTCGCTTCTTTTCCAGGAGGAACAGGCTCAGGAGCATATACTGCAACAACGTTAGACCCAATGTCTAATAGTACTTCAGCAATTCATCCTTTGATTGTAAAACTGATGGCTAATCCAATGTACAAAAGAATGTATTTGGCACATATTCGAACTATTGTACAAGAGATTTTTATTACACAAGAATATCTTACTCTAGCAAATTCACTCAGAAGCACTATAAATTCGTATGTTCAAGCAGATATTTATAAATTTTTCACCTACACACAATATCAAAATAGTTTAACAACTGCTGTAACAGGTGGAGGAATGGGAGGAGGATCTTCAATTCCAGGAATTCAAGCTTTAATGGATGCAAGAGCGACCTATTTTAGCACAAACTCAAATTATTTACTTGCTGCACCTTTAATTTCATCATTTGGAGCGAGTAATACTACTCCAAATTTTAATCAATCAATTTATATTACAGCAACTTGTGTAAATGAATCATCCGTTTATTTAGGATATCGCTTAAACCATCAATTAAAATTTAACCGCGTTCAAATGTTTGACGATGGTCAACATGGAGATGGCGCAGCTGGTGACCATATTTTTGGTTTTCAAGTTACTTTAAGTGGCACAGCTTTCGAGTATTATATTTATGCTGAAAATTCAAATGCAGGATTGTTTAGTCCAACAAGAGCAGAGCATGAATACCACTCAATTCAAATAAACTTTCCTTTTTGCACAAATGGAAATGTCGTAATCAATGAAATTGTCGCTAGTAATTCTTCTTCATTATATGATTCAAATGGAGAAAGTGATGATTGGATAGAATTATACAATACA
>JBIKOE010000013.1:0-45496 GCA_044358215.1 Crocinitomicaceae bacterium | reverse complement strand
TTAATAAATAAAACAGGCTAAAATGGAATCATAGGGATACGTCTATCCCATTATTGAGTCCGACTTTAATCTGAAGTCATATCTCTGTTCTCAGGCAAGTCTTCTGGCTCACACCCTTTTAGTTTCTACCTTCCCGTTTTAAAACAGTGGCTTTTGGAAACCCATTTTAAGTGCTTACAGCTGCAGACACAGCTCCGGATTCTAACCGGATTCCTTCTTAATTTGCTTTAAGGGCAAAACCAAAGAACAGTACAAAATTAAATGAATAATTGAGGAATTGCAGTTTTAATTTTATTTTTTGCAATTTGAGGGAGTGTGATCCAGAATTTTTATCACTTGAATCTTCATTTAGAATAGTCAATTAATTATTTATTGTTTCATGAAAAATAGTCTGCTAATCTTATTGTTCTGTTTTAGTTGCAAGATGTATGTTCCTTTTACAAAATTAGACAGGTCAATTTCAACTTCTTTTCCAGAAAAGCTAGCAGTATATACTTCACGATTTAAAACATCTAGAATAACCAATTCACTGTTGCCCGAAGTATAATTTGTAGTTAAAGTAAGATGCTCAGAAGCTGGATTTGGAAATAGATTATTTTCTAATTCTTGCTCAGTTAAAGAAGAAGGCAAACAAGCTTGACAACTAGTCATACTTGTATACAAGGAAGCCGAATAATCAAGCATCCCTGAAATGTTTGAGCATCCTGAAATCATGGCACATTGTCCGTTTATAATTCCAATTCCAAGAGGCATTGAACAAAATCCAAAGTCAACGTTTGATAAATCTGAACATGGAGGGGCAAGATCAAATTCCATACAGTTTGCTTGACAATTTTCTAGACTTGAATCTATGGCCAAAGCATAATCAATATTCCCCACAATTGTTCCACAGCCGCTAATCGGACTGCAAATACCATTTATTAAACCATAACCAATAAACATTGTGCAAGCACCAAAGTCAAGACCCGCTAAATCTGCACAAGAATCTGCAAATGTTATACCTCCTGAACATTCTCCTGGAGTCCACGAAGTTACACCGCCCCAATTTTCAGCTTCACAAGAATTGCTGTATGTAACATTATTACAACCACAAACAGGAATGAAAACTGTTGGGCAAAAAATATTAGGATTTATTAGTGACGAATCAATGCAAGTTATGATGTCTCCACAGGGGTAAGGCAAAACACATATATTATTATCATAGTTAAAAATAACGGATCCTATGAAATTTGGAGGAAAAGGAGCTGAAAAAATAGAGTTAGAGACTGAATAAGGAATTGTAGTTCCTCCCTCTTGTCCAAAATACGCTAATTCTCCACTTGCTATGACATCACCATTTTGATTTAGTACTTGCGAAACATATGGGTACATAATCCAATCATTAAAATCACCACTAAAATTAATTGATACATTGAGTATTCCAGAAGTGTCAAAAGAAATATTCTCTACGCAAAATGATGAGCATGAAATAGTACTTGAACATTCTCCCTCTGTCCAGGCAGTTACACCTCCTAGATTTACCGCAATACATTCATTTGAATACGTAACGCCATCGCATCCACAAACTGGGGCGTAAATCATAGGACAAATGGCAAATGAATCAATTAATGCTGGATTTACACATTGAGAAAAATTATAGGTTTTAAATCCAAAAATTAGAATTAGAAGTAGGATGTATTTCATGATTTTTATTTTTAATATTTAGCAAATTTAATCTAAAATCTAATTCTTTTCAATTAATTCTTAGTTTACAATAAATTTAAAACCCAATGAAATCAGTCAAAGGAATATATTTTAATGCGTGATTAATGCTATCTTTGACAAAATTTATTTCCATGCGAGTTTACTTGGATAATGCTGCTACAACTCAAATTGCTCCTGAAGTGATTGATTCTATGTTGCTTGTTTTAAAGGAGAATTTTGGCAATCCATCTTCTACACATTTTTATGGAAGGAATGCAAAAGCTTTAGTTGAGACATCAAGACGTTCAATTGCAAAACAAATGAATTGTCTTTCTTCAGAAATTATTTTTACTTCTGGAGGAACGGAAGCCGACAATATGGCAATACATGCAGCAATTAACGAATTAGGTGTAAAACGCATTATAACTTCTTGCATAGAACACCATGCTGTTGGTCATACGATTGAATCTTTAACAAAAGAAAATTTAGTTGAAAGCGTTTTTGTTAAAATTGATTCAAAGGGGCATGTTGACCTAAATCATCTAGAAGAATTACTCCAAGAAAATATCCCAACATTGGTTTCGTTAATGCATGCTAATAATGAGATTTCGACTATTCTTCCTTTGAAAAAAGTGACGCAAATATGTCGTAAATATGGCGCTTTCTTTCATTCTGACACTGTTCAAACAATTGGTCATTATCCATTTGACTTACACGATTTAGATATTGATTTTATTGCCTGCTCAGCACATAAATTTCATGGACCTAAAGGAATTGGTTTTTTATATGTAAACAAGAAAACAAAGATTTCTGCGTTAATACATGGCGGAGCACAGGAACGTGGAATGCGAGGCGGAACAGAAAACATAGCAGGGATTGTTGGCTTAGCAAAAGCAATGGAATTGACATACGAAGATATAAAAGCTCACCAAAGACATATTCAGGAACTTAAAAACTATATGATTGACCAATTAAAAAAACAGTTTTCGGATATTCATTTTCATGGAGAAACAAAACCTGAGGAATCTTTGTACACCGTTTTAAATGTCTGTTTTCCAAAGACGAAAAAGTCTGGAATGTTATTATTTACATTGGATCTTAAAGGTGTTGCTGTAAGCGGAGGTAGCGCTTGTTCTTCAGGAGCAACAAAGGGCTCACATGTTTTAGAAGGAATTTCTGCAGATTTAACACGCCCGAATGCTCGTTTTTCATTTTCTCGGTATACAACAATAGCGGAAATAGATTATGCATTGGACCAAGTTAAAAGTGTCTTTCAAGTTAATATTTGCTAAGAAATGGCACCACAGCGCCTAAAGATTTTAGCACTTTGTTCTTGGTATCCGAATGACTTCAATCCGACCTTAGGGAATTTCGTGAAAAAACATTCCGAAGCTGCTTCTCGCTACAATGATGTTGTTTGTCTTTCAGTTTTTCCTTCGTTACTTGATAAAAAAATACGTTTGGTTGAGACAAGGACAAGAACTTTCTCTGAGATTGTAGTTTACTATCCAAAAACAACTAGCAAATTTCGCCTTTGGAATATGTTCCGGAATTATTTTGCACATAGAAAAGCGTTTAAAAAAGGATATAAAACTGTAAAGTCGATTATTGGCAAGCCGGATTTAATTCATTTAAATATTACTTATCCACTTGGAATATGGGCATTTTATTTAAAATGGCGAAAAGATATTCCTTATGTAATTACGGAAAATGCAACAGGTCTTCATGTAGGAACCGATCATTCATACCCAAAGATTATTTTGTCTTTGTGTAAGTTTATAGTAAGAAGAGCTTCGATTTTACTTCCAGTTAGCGAGGATCTTAAAAGTTATATGCAGATTCTTAGCCCAAAATCACAATTTGTAATTATTTCAAATGTTGTAAATGAAGAAATATTTAAGTACAGTGAAAAACAAAAAGAATTAAAAACAAAAACTTTTATTCATATTTCAACTGGAAAAGATGAGCATAAGAATATTAGTGGAATACTGTCATGCATCTCTAGCATTTCAAAATATAGAAAGGATTTTCATTTGAAAATTGTCAGTGATGGAGATGTAGCATATGCCAAGGAAAAAATCGAAATTTTAGGAATCCAAGATTCTGTGACATTTTATTCAACGATGTCAACCAAAGAAATTGCTTCTATGATCGACAATAGTTCTGCCTTATTGCTATTTAGTAATTATGAAAACTTCCCTTGTGTAATTGCAGAATCACTTATGATGGGTAAACCTGTTATTTCAACAGATGTAAATGGCATACCTGAACATGTAAATTCGAAAAATGGGATTCTTATTCCTAAAGGAGATGAAGCTCAACTTGAAAAAGCTATTTGTGATTTTTTAGATGCTAAATTCACCTTTGATTCAAATGAAATTCATTCTTATGCGTTTAAACATTTTAGTTATCAAGAAGTGGGAAAACAATTTGACGAACAGTTTAGAATAGTTTTAAACTCTAAGACTCAATAATGCTGAAATCAATTCTCGGTAATTTTAGTGTACGCTTTTCTTCTGCTATCTTTAATTTGCTAATAGCAGTTCTAGTTTCACAATTTTTAGGTGCAGCAGGAAAAGGCGAGCAAAGTCTGATACTAGCTTCAATTACGATTGTTTTATTGTTTCATAATCTTGTAAGTGGTGCTTCTATTATCTATTTAGCATCTCGACTGAATCCTCAAAAATTACTTACTGTATCCTATTTGTGGACAATCATAGTTAGTTTTTTTAGCTATTTAATATTAATAAAGTTAGCATATTTCATTCCCTTTATTTCTTTTGCAATTGTTATGTTGAGTACATTAAGTTCATTTACAGCCATAAATTCATCCTTATTAATTGGCCGTGAAAAAATTGCAAAAAGTAATATTGTTAATTTCTTAGTCCCTTTTTTAACCTTATCATTTCTTTTTGTACAATTTTATTTTTTTGACAATAAAAGTATTTCAGCTTATATTTTCGCATTGGTTTTCTCATACTTACTGTCACTAGTTTGTAGTTTATATTTTATAAAAGCTTATTTTTTTGAAAAAGAAACGCAAGATTCAAAATTCCAAGCGACCTTCAAGTCCCTTTTTTATTATGGCTTTCAGAATCAGTTAGCGCATATATTTCAGCTCTTGAGTTTTCGAATTAGTTATTTTGTAATTGAACATTACAATGGAAAGGAAGCTGTTGGGATTTATTCTAATGGAATTTCTATCGCTGAAGCAATTTGGATGATAACGAGTAGTATTTGTTTGTATCAATATTCTAAGATTTCAAATTCAACCGACAAGGAATTTTCTATGCGTTTAACCGAGAAATTAACGAAAGTAGCTTTATTTATTTCTTTCCTTGTTATTTGCGTAGTTGCGATTATCCCAACAAATTTTTACACTTGGGTTTTTGGTAAAGAATTTTATGAATTAAAATCTTTAATTCTACTTCTACTTCCTGGAGTTTGGATTTACAGCTATTATTTGATTATCGGGCATTATTTTTCAGGACGAGGTAAATTCCTTTCTAATGCGCTAGCCACTTTTATAGGTCTCGTTTTTACTTTTCTACTTATATTTTCACTAGTTCCAAAATTTGGCATTCAGGGTTCAGTTCTTTCAGCAATTCTTACCTATTTACTTACCTCTCTAGTTGCAATAATAATTTATCTTTGTCAGGGAGGTAAATTTGTACTTTTTCCAAAGTTATCTGAAATTCAAAATTATTTATTTACTAAAACTAAAGTAAATGAAAAAAGTAAGTAAGGCAATCAAAGCAATCAAAGCATTTATTGCAATTCTCAAAAAGCCATATTTATTGAATGCTGTATTAAATAGTGAGGAACTTTTGGAAAAAGAATTTCAAGTCCTATTTCCTTCTGAAATCGAAAAGAAACAGATTTCATTTTCGACCTTATTTCCCCTTGTGAAGGATGTGAATGTATATCCATATTCTTTTTTAAGTGGTTCTTCACTTGCCACAGACTTTGCCTTGTTACAGTTATTGTGCAAAAAAATAGAGGCGGAAGATTATTTTGAAATTGGAACCTGGCGTGGAGAAAGTATTGCGAATGTTGCTCCATATGTGAAAAATTGTTTCACTTTAAATTTAAGCGATGATGTAATGTTACAAAAGGGATTAGATAAAAGATATATTCAAATGCATCGATTTTATTCTAAGGATATTAAAAATGTAAATCATCTTTTTGGGGATTCAAAATACTATGATTATTCTAGTTTAAACAAGAAATTTGATCTTATTTTTATTGACGGAGATCATCATACAGAATCTGTAAAAAGTGATTCATCCCTGCTTTTTCCATTTTTAAAAAATGAAAAATCTGTAATCGTTTGGCACGATGCAAAACTAGATACAGAAACGAGTAGATATGAGGTATTAATGGGAATATATCAAGGGATGCCTCAAGAAACCCACAAACATATTTATCTAGTAGAAAATACCCTTTGTGCAATTTATTGGCCTTATGACTTAGCTTTTTCTACCTTAGTTAAAAATACTGCTCCTGAAAATACTTTTGATATTCAGTTAAGAATAAAAAAGTAAAAATCACTTAAAACTAAATTTGCGTTGGAGTAAGTAACTAATTACAACAACGATACAAGATGCAGAAATATTTGCAAGTGTTGGAAAGAAATTAAAAGTTTCAATGAATATTTTTAAGAGAATCCAACTTGTAAAACTGGTAATTAGAGCACTTACAGCATAGCGAAATAATTGTGTAGTTCCTTTTAATTGACTTTTTGTGAAAACCACATATTTTAAAAGTGTAAATCCGATTGAGAAGGAGATAATAAAACATAGAAAAGCAGTCATTGTATACGAAGAAAGTGTAAAGTTCACTAGCGGCAAATGCCAATTTTCTTTCTTGAAAAGGAATTGATAAAAGATAAAAAATAAAAACCAACTTAAAACTAAATTACTAACACCGCAAACGGCATAATAGTAGGTTGTACGATCAAAAAAACGTTTAAAAAGTGGGTAGAAAAAATCTAAGAAAGAATGAATTAACTTAACTAATTTCATCGAATTCAATTTGATAGGATGTATGCCGACGAATATTTAAAACCTGCCCGTCTTCAAATAATAAATATTGACCTTTTATTCCTTTAAGCATGCCATTTATTTCCGGTGTTTTGTCAAAAGTTAAGCTTGTTACTTTTGTCGGGTAAATTTCAACGGGATAATTAAAGGTGTGGATGCTGTCGTCCTCACTCCAATAGCAGGATAAGTCGCTCGGTAGCATTTCGTGAATATGCCATTTTTCATTTTCTAAATTTATTGTTTCATCTTGAAAGTTACACAACATACTTTGCCAGTTTGTTTTATCAGAAAAATGATCTTTCAATGCAACTTCAATTTTACCAGCTAAATAGCGATTTGGCACTTCAGCTAAAATAATTGCCTTGTTTGCGCCTTGATCAATCCATCTTGTAGGCACTTGACTAATTTTTGTAACACCAACTTTAACGATATCTGTTGCGGCTAAATAAACAATATGTGGCTGGTTATGATATTTCAGTTCATATTCAATATCTCTTCCTTTCCCAAGATGAGCTTCACATAATTCGGGATGTAAAATACAGGGGCTTGCCTCAGGAGCAGAAATAAAACAAGAATAGCAAAATCCCTGTCCGAAAGATTTATCAGTTTGTTTAAGGCATTTTGAGCAGTCTATTCTCCCATTCCATTTTAAAGAAATTTGTTTTCCTATGAATTTATTTACATGAATATCTTTTTCTGGGCATTCGAAAAAATAATCAATTTCAGTCCCAATTTGGGTCTTCATTTTTGTAAGGAGTAGTTTCATTCTTCAGGTAAAATATTCATTTTTTCAGCAAAATGATAGCAGTAATCACGTAAATCTTCCGAAATCAAATGCTCACCTGTTGCTTTTTCAAAACTATCCGCCATTGTTAAAAGACTTTGATGAAAAAATTGTTTCATTTCTTCTATCGTCATATCTCTTGTCCATAAGTCAATTTTCATTGTATTTTTTTCTTCCGGATTCCATATTGAAAGGAGAAAAGCACTAGCATTTTGATTCTCGATTCCTCCATCACTAGCGCTCCAATTCATTTGAATAGGAAGATTGTTTGCGTTTAAATCAACTTTAATATTTATTTCAGATTGCTTTGAGATCCCTTTTTTCATCTTAGTTTGCTTTATAATTTTGCAATAATTCGTTGTAAGTTATTTTTCTTAATTGGGATATACTAATAGAGTGGTTTTCCATATATTGTTTAACAATTCTCCAGCCTAAAAATTGCCCAAGTCTATCGGGACTTTCTTCAGGCAAACCGCCTGTAAATGGCCCTTCATTTAAAAGATTTGATCTAGTTTTCTCGTCTGATTTGAATAGTAATTCATTTTCTACTAGGTATTTCCAAAAAACACCTTCATTTTTTAGCGCCCAATTAAATTGTTTGTTGGTGTATCGTAAAATAGTATTCGTTTTTACATTTGGCAATGTTCCTTGAGTAATATACAAAATTTTTCCCCAGCGCATCATTTCGCTTGCATAATTTTCTGATGTTTCTGTACAATAATGCGTCATTAGCCATCCTGCAATAACATCACGAGAGAGGTATTCTTTTTTCATTCCATTTTTAATCCATGTGTAAAATTGATTAGTTGGAAGCTCTTTAATTACTTTCTCATTTGAACCAAGATAACGTTCTATACCAATTGCAATTTCTTTTTCAGTTGAAAAGACACTTGCTGAAAAGGATGAATTAATAAAATAAACTTGATTTGGTGTCTTTCTTTCAGGGAAAAATGCCTTAAGTCTTCTAAATGCTATCAAAAGTTCTTTTTTTTCTGAGGAGAAGTTCCCATGTGTTTTTTTAATCGTCCCACCAAGTCTTTGAATATAATTGTTGCTATAAAATCTCCTTATTCCATTTATATAAGAAGAGTCAGTCTGCATATTTCCACCCAAGCAATAACCAAAAGAATAATCAAGAAGTGATGAATTATTCCTCTTAAATTTAGATTTTAAATTCAATAGCTCTTTGTCTGATGAGTTTCTTAATGCTGAATCAAGGTTTAAAAATTTTAAATCAATTTGTATTCCTTCTATCGAAATTTTAAATGGATCCTGCGAACAAGCAAAAAATAAACATAGTGTTAAGAGAATTGTCGAAAATATATAAAGCCTTGTTTTCACTATTTTTTGTAATTTTGTTTCAAATTTAATAATATTAAAATCATTATTATGAAATCAATTAGTTTGAAGTTATTTGTTCTTTTAGGTTTTCTCTTGTTAACACCATGTTTGTCTTACACACAAGGTTTACAAAATAAAAATATACAAGCTGGTATTACAAGCAGTTTTGGTTTTAATTTTGCTAAAATGGGAACTTCTAGATTAGAGAATAAAGGCATAAACACAAATTTTAGTGTTGGCCTTCTTATGCACAAATCATTTGCAGGTTCTAAAAACTTTGGGTTTGCATCTGGTTTAGAATTTGATTTTAATACAATTAATTTTCAGAAAGTTGATTCAATTTATTATAATTACAATGACAGAGAAATTCTGCCTCATTCATCTACAACTCAGAGCATCTTCCAGCTAGAAAATCGAAAACATAAAACAACACTTGTAACTATACCTCTTGCGCTCCTTTTTAGAACAGATCCTGTTGGAAGTTTTCGTTATTTCGCAAAATTTGGTATAAGGAATTCTTTTTTGATTTCTAATAAGATGGTAGATAAAGGAATAGATATCACTAATCCACAAATTTTAAAAGAAAAAGAAAATCTAAATATGACTTCAAAAAAAGAAATGTTATTTTACCAATTATCCTTGGGTTTATCTTTTGGTGCCGAATGGAATTTTATTGGTTCAACCTGTTTAGTTGCTGAAATGAGCTACTATTATGGCCTTACTCCATTATTCTTGGATAGAAAAGAAGATAATCAAACCTTGTATATTAAGGATGATGGAGTAAATACTCCTTTTTCTAATAAGGCTACTCTGAATCAATTAAATTTAAAATTTGCAGTCCTTTTCTAATTTGAATCCTCTTCAGAATTTTATATCATCTTGGTTAAATTCCTATTTGGAAAACGCAGCTATGCAAGGATTTGTTGTTGGTGTTTCGGGAGGAATAGATTCTGCTTTAACATCAATTCTGTGTGCTGAAACTGGAAAAAAAGTCATTCTATTGAATTTGCCAATTCGGCAAACTGATGCAGAATATGATAGGGCACAACTTCACATTGCAGATTTAAAAAAACGCTATCCAAATGTTGAATCTTTCATAATTAACTTGTCTGAAACACTTACTATTTTTGAGAATACACTTCCGATTGATATTAAAGAAAATAACTTAGCGCTAGCAAATTCGCGAGCTCGTTTGAGAATGACGGCCTTGTATGCTGTTGCGCAAGCAAATTCTTGCTTGGTAGTTGGAACTGGCAATAAAGTTGAAGATTTTTGTTTAGGGTTTTATACAAAGTACGGTGATGGTGGAGTAGATATTAGTCCAATAGCAGACCTTACTAAATCTCAGGTTTTTTCTCTTGCAAATAAACTTAACGTGATTCCTGAGATTTTGAAAGCTAAACCAACAGATGGCCTTTGGGAAGACGGAAGAAGTGACGAGGATCAAATTGGTGCATCTTATCCTGAATTAGAATGGGCAATGGATTTTTCTGGAGATAGTAATACTATTTCTGAACGTCAAAAAGTAATATTAGCTATTTACAAGCGTTTTAATAAATCGAACGCCCATAAAATGAATCCGATTCCAGTTTGCAAAATTCCAATAGAATTACTTGGATTGTTAGATTAGTAACGATGACAAATGTTGTTTATCATCTAAATATGAAAAGACTTTTTCTTATTGTATTAGTGTTCTCAAGCTTAAATCTAGTTTTTTCTCAAGGTTTCCAGAAAGGTTTTATTGCACTAAAATCAAAAAATTATCAAATTGCTGAAAATATATTCCGTGCTTGTGAGAAAAAACATCCCTCTGCAGCAGCATTTGGGTTAGCATCACTTTATTTAACAAATGATTACTATAATAAGGATAGTTCATTTAGATATGTTTTGCTTGCTGAAAATAAATGGAATTTATTTGATGAAAAAAATCGAGAAAAAGCAAGAGTTTATGGATTTGATTCTTTAGCAATTCAACAACTTAAATTAAAAGTAAGTTCTCTTTTTTACGATGATTGTTCCTCAAGTATTTTAGCGAGTGATTTCCAAAAATTTATGGATAATCATCCTTGGTCGCCTCATTGTTTAACTGCTTTAGTCAAAAGGGATTCACTTCTTTTCGAGAATGTTAAAACAGTAAGGACTTCAAAAGTAGTTTCTGATTTTATCCTAGCGTATCCTAAATCTTATTTAATACCATCAGCAATTGATTTATTTGATGACTTGCAGTATTCTGAAGCTACAGTTTCGGGGCGTATTTCTGATTATGTTTTGTTTATAGAAACATATCCAAACAACAAAAACAGAAAGAATGCGGAGGATCAGATATACAAATTATCTATCGAAGACAAATCATTTTCCTCGTATCTTAACTTTATAAAAAACTATCCTCAAAATTCAAATCATGACTTGGCTTGGAAGGGCTTATACGCAAATTACACTAAAGATTGCAAATTGGAGTATTTTAAGGAATTTCAAAGAGAATTCCCAGATTTTCCTTTTCAAGAACTTATCCAAAACGACTTAGATATTTATAGTGAAATATATTTTCCTTTTTTTGAAAACAATTTATTTGGTTTTATGGATAGCGAAGGAATAGTACAAATCCCTGCTGAATATGATGAGGTTTTAAATTTTCAAGATGGTATTGCTGTTGTAGTAAAAAATGGTAAGTCAGGTCTTATTAATAAAAAAAATGAATTGATTTTAGGTTTTGAATTTGATCAAATCGAGGAATTTTATAATGATCTTGCTATTGTTTCTATCTCTGATTCATTTGGGCTTATAAATAGATTGGGAACTTTGGTTTTCCCTTTAATCTATAATGATATTCTATTTCTTAACAATAGTCTAATTGCAGCAAACAATGAAAAAGGATACTCAATTTTCAATTTAAACGGAGAGAGAAAAATTGAACTAAATTTTGAAGAAATCAAGCCTCTTAAAGAAGATTATTACATTGTACAAGTAGGAGATTCTATTGGTTTGTTAAACAGCAATTTAGATTTTGTAATTCCTGCTATTTATGAGGATATAACGTTGATTAAAGATAGTATCTTTTCTTATCAATTAGATGAAAAAAAAGGATTAATTACTCATAGCGGAAGAATTTTGACTTTACCAGTTTACAATGAATTTTCATCTTTTGATGAGCATTCTCAAATTATCATTGCAAGATTAGGCTCTAAAATGGATTATTTAAATTTAGACGGCTCAAAATTTATCTCTTCAACTTTTGAGTATTTCCCAAAAGCACTCAAAATCGCTCATTTTTATAATGGTAACGCAATTTTTTATAAAAATGGAAAATTTGGCATTATAAATTCAAAAGGAAAAATATTATTGAAGCCTACTTTTACTGCTCTTGGAAAAGTTTCCAATGCAGTTCCTGTAACAAAAAATGGAATTTGGGGTTTCATGGATATCACAGGAAAAATAATTTTAGATTATAATTTTATATCTATAAATGAGTTTTATGATCTTGGTTTTATAGTTGAATTTGATGGTTTATTGGGGCTTTTAGGAAATGATTTAAAACCAGTCTTATCGGTGAATCATCAGTCTATAAAAAGAATAGGTGAAAATTATTTAGTGGCGAAGAAAGATGGAAAGTATGGTGTTTATTCAGTTGCAGGGGAGCAAGTTGTGCCCTTCAATTTTGATCTCATTCAATTACATGATTCAGATTGTTTAGCTTTGACAAATGAAAATGGCATAGCTTATTACTTTTTAAGTACTGGAATTTACATTCTTAAACAATGAAAGGTTTTTTTAATCGTCCTGAACATTTCTTTTTAGCGCTTATTGCTGCATTTGGAGTATATATTTTACTTTTTATGTACTTCCATATTTCATCTTATAAACAATATGTATTAATACCTGCATTTCAAGAGTTTTCAAAAATTGAGGAAGAAATAAAAATTGCAAAGGAAAATATAGAAGTCCCTGATCAAAATTTCGGAGAATTAAAAAATATAGCTCGGAACAATGAAGATAAGAGAACTAAGTCAGAAAAAGATTGGTCTGAAAATACTTCTTCTGAAGATCCTGCTCAGACAATAAAAGATTTTGAGAAAAAATTATTTGAGGAAGCTGGAGGGGAGAAGAAAAGAGAAAAAATTGAATCAGAAGCAGAGCGAAAAAAAGTAGCTAAAAATGAAAAGTCATCAAAAACTGACTTAATCAATCAGCATTTAAAACCAAATCAATACAATGGGAATGTTATGGTTGACTTTAGTTTAGAGGGTAGAACTGCTTACAACAACAATAATTGGTATATTAGGAACCCTGGATATACTTGTGGTTATGGTTCAGTCGGAACGATTGTAATTTTGATAAAAGTTAATTCATCTGGAAAGGTTGTAAAAATAAATTTTGATGCAGCAAAAAGTATAAATGCTACTAGCTGTATGCAAGAGCAAGCTTTAAAATATGCAAGTATGTCTCGCTTTAATGCTTTAACTAATGGAGGTTCGGATCAATCTGGATATATACGTTATCAGTTTGTAGCTCAGTAGTTGGTTATTTAATAATCTTTTTTTTGCTTAGTTTCTAAATTTATTTTCTATTTTTACATAAAATATGAAAATGAATACTGGCAAAAATTTAAAATCTCTAAGAAAGCACAAAGGAATGTCTCAAGAAGAAATTGCCCAAGCGCTTTCAATGAACCGTTCTACTTACAGTGGATATGAAAATGGTGTTGCGCTACCAAATATTGAAAACCTTATCTCATTTAGTGAATTTTTTAAGATTTCGATTGATGATCTGATAAAAAAAGATTTCTCAGTTTTTTCAGTAAGTGATTGGCAAAATTATTCAGCGTCATGGAAAGATGATGCAAAGGGAATACATCTTCGTGTTTTAGCTGGACTTGTAGATCAAAATAACGAGGAAATGATAGAAATGATTCCTGAAAAAGCAAGAGCAGGTTATGTTTCCGGATTCTCAGATCCAGAATTCATGAAGGTTCTTCCTACTTTACAAATCCCATTTTTAAGTAAAGAACGTAAACATAGAGCTTTTCCAATATCAGGCGATTCAATGCCGCCTGTAAATAATGGTTCACATGTAATCGGTGAATTTTTACAAGATTGGACTCAATTGAAATCAGGAACACCATGTATTGTAGTCACCAAAGAAGATGGTATTGTTTTTAAGTTTGTCTACAATCATTTAGAGGAAAATCAATCACTTTTATTAGTTTCTTCTAATCCTCTTTTTGAACCTTATTCAGTTTCAATAAAAGATGTGATCGAAATCTGGAAATTTTCTGCTTATTTCTCCAAAGACTTACCCGAGGTTCAAATGGATGCATTGCAATTAAGTTTGTCATATCGAAATTTACACAAGGATATTCAAAGAATATTAGATAAAATAAAATCATAATCTTTGTTTATTATTCTTTACTTATTTTCTCAGATTAGAGCCATTTTTCTTACTTTTGTTCATGCGAATTGTTAAACAAATTCCACATGATAGATTTTTAATTCAAATTCACCAATACAACGGGAAGTTTATTTTGAAAATTGAATTGAGTGGTTTTGAGCAAGTATTTAAAATAGCTGAAACTGATCTTCAAGATATTGATTTAATTGAAAAAAACTTAAATCCTGAATTTTTCTCAAATTGTTTAACACGCTTTATTGCAATGCGCGAAGATTGGAATCAACTTATAAATCAAAAATAGAAAAATGAGAAATTTAACCCTGCTTTTTTCCTTAGTGATTCTTTTAGTTGCATGCGGAGAAAAAGATAAAACAAAAAGTGATTCAAAACCAAAGATCGAGGCGCGTAAACTTGATGGTTTAAAAATCGCCTATTATAGTAACGATAGCATTAAAGAGTATTTTGAATATTATAAGCGAGAAGATGCTGCTGTAACTAAAAAACAAAAAGCATTTCAAGCTGAAATTGATAAAAGAACTTCTGAACTACAAAATTATGTTCAAAGAAAAGACCAAGAAGCAAGAAGTGGTTTGTTATCCCAAAATGAAATAGGTATGGCCCAGCAAAAAGCGCAGCAAATGGAGTCTAATATTATGCAATATCAACAAACTGAAGGTGCTAAATTAGAAGCTGAAACTGTGAAAAAACTTGAAGAAATTAGTAATAAAATTGAGGTATTGGGCAAAAAATATTGTGAAATACATCAAATCGATATTTTATTCATGCATGGCAAAGGCGGTCAATTAAATTATATTTCTGAAACAATGGATGTCACAAAAGAATTTATTCAGTTTTTGAATGAAAATCAAAAGGAAATTGAAAAAGATCTAAAGTAATGCGAGTTGCTCAACAGAAATTAAAAGAAAATATCGCTGAATATTTGTTGTATATGTTCCAAATTGAACATGTTATTCGCTCCTTTAATTTTGATTTAACTGCTATAATTGATGTTTTTGTTCGACCAACTTTGGTAGATGATTCATTTCTGAATCAATACAAGACATGGTATTCTGAGTTAATAGTTCAAATGCAAAAACAAGGTATTGAAAAAGAGGGGCACCTAGCCTCATTAAATGAAATAATTATTGAATTAATCTATTTGCACAATACTCTTTTAACTGTTGTAAATGACGAAAAATACACTGCTCTTGTAACTGCTGCAGAAGAAGATATAGTCGCATTCAAAGAAAAATCTAATTTCATGAAACGTCACGAAATAGAAGTTTTACTCCATGCAATGAATATGAAATTGCAGTTAAAAGTTAGAAAGCAGGAAATTTCTCCAGAAACAGAATTAGCAATGGATAAAATGCGTGTTCAGTTGGCTTATTTGTCAAGAGAATATGGTCGAATGAAGTCTGGAGAATCAAATTTCATTCAGAATTAGAATAGATTGGAATTTCTGAAACTTCAATAATCTTCTTTTTTAATTGATCTACTTTCCAATTTATATGTTCAATTCCATTGCTTAAGACAATGTATTCACAGTTTAGCTTATTTTGATAAGAAAAAACTTGTTTATGCGCTTCCTGTTTTAATTTTATGTTTGGTGCTTTACATTCCACTAAAATAATTGGCTCGAATAAATTATTAACTACTACAATATCCCAGCGTTTTTTGAGTCCAAAGTAATTTAACTCTTTTTCAACACTAATAAAACTAAGTGGATATAGCAGATATGAGGATAGATAATTAATGTAATGTTGTCTCACCCATTCTTCAGGTGTTAAGATTATTTTTTTTTTGCGAATCAAACAATTTACAAAGATAACATTGTCTTTTCTTGTTAATGTTAAAGTTGCTTTTGGTAAATTTAGAGGAATTAGGGTTTGCATTACATCCCAGGAAGAAGAAGGTTAATGTCCTTGTAATTTAAATCAAAAACTTTCCCCAAAATTTCATTGGTTAAAATCCCCTTATAAATATATACTCCATTTCTGAAACCACTGTGCATTCGAACTAAATCTACTACTCCTCCTTTTTCACCCATCTCTAAAATTAGTGGTGAAAAGATATTAGACAAGGCAAAAGATGCTGTTCTCGAAACTCGTGAAGCAATATTTGGAACACAATAATGAATCACTCCATGTTTTGTAAATACGGGGTCTATGTGATTTGTAACACGAGATGTTTCAAAGCAGCCACCTTGATCAATACTTAAATCAATAACTACTGAACCAGCTTTCATACTTTGGATCATTTCTTCAGAAACAACACAGGGGGTTTTACCTACGTTTGATCGAAGAGCGCCGATTACAATATCTGCTCGTCTTATTGCTTTGGCTAGCACTTTAGGCTGAATAATTGAAGTAAAAACTCGAGATCCTATATCATTTTGTAATCTTCTTAAGCGTGAAAGAGAACTATCGAATACTTTTACAGAAGCTCCTAATCCACTTGCAGCACGAGTTGCAAATTCCCCAACCGTTCCTGCACCTATAACTACAACTTCAGTTGGTTGCACTCCAGCAATACCACCTAACATAATACCTTTTCCATTAGAAAATGAAGAAAGTAATTCTCCTGCAATCAGAATTGAAGTTGTTCCGGCAATTTCTCCCATTGTTCTCACAATTGAAAAAACACCTTCCTCATCTCGGATGTAATCCCATGCTATTGCAGTTATTTTTTTTTCAATTAGTTTTTGTAAGATTTCTTTTGGTTGTGTTGCTATTTGTAGTGCAGAAATAAATGTTTGATTTCCGGACATCATATTAACTTCATCCTCAGAAGGTGGAGCAACTTTGCATATGATATCACATTTATATATATCATGTTTATCAACACAAATTTCTGCGCCAGCTTCGCTATATTCGTTATCAGTAAAATTAGCACCTTCACCAGCCTTTGCTTCTATTCGAACTCGATGTCCATTTGCTACAAGAAGACCAACTGCTTCTGGGACTAAGGCAACTCTTTTTTCTTGAAAAGATGTTTCCTTAGGGATACCAATAAATAAAGCGCCTTTTTTTCTTGGAACTTCCAACATTTCTTCTTTTGGCATCAAGCTTCCTTGCTGCATTAACGATTTCAATAATTCAGGATCAGTAATCATAATTCAAAGGATATTTCTCTCGTTATTGAGTTTTCATTTTTACGAATATACACCCAAATTACGTCTTTTGGTAAAATAAATGCCAATTTTTCAGCCCATTCAATAAAGAAATAGTTTGGTTCATCTATTAATTCATCTAATCCAAGTTGCAATACTTGCTTATTATTCTCAATTCGATAAGAATCAATGTGGTATGCTTTTTTTGAATCATTGATTTCATATTCATTTACAAGTGAAAAAGTAGGTGAACCATCAAAGTTTGTAATTCCCATCTGATTTAAAATAGCACCTATAAAAGTTGTTTTTCCATTTCCCATTTCGCCACTTAAGGCAAATATTTTTGGTTCTGGGAATAAGGCAATAAATTTCTTGGCATAATCGTCTAAATCCTCAATAGATTCGACCTTCCAATTATACATCATTTTCTGCAAGTGTTTTATAGGGTTGTTCCTTACCATTTTTCCATTGCAACAATTCAAAATTTTCACCATCAAATTTGCCAAAAGTTTGATAATTTATCCATTCTCCTAAATTAAAATAAATTGAATTTTCAAAAGGAATTTTCAAAGGTAGGTGGCGATGACCATAAATAAAAAAGTCAAACTTGTTGATTGTGTTGACTTCTTTTGAATAATTATAAAGCCATTCATTTTCAATTCCATTAAATTGTTTATCACGAGGTCCATTTTTAGACCGACTCGTTTTTGAGAAAAAATTAGCTGCTGATAATCCAAAATTTGGATGCAGTCTTGAAAAAATCCATTGACTAAAAGATGATCGAAATATTTTCTTGATGAATTTATAACCCTTATCTCCTTTTCCGAGCCCATCTCCGTGGGCTATAAATAATTTTTTTGTGCCAATGCTAACTTGAATATCATCAGAATGAATTTGTACTCCAAGTTCCTTTTTAAAATAGTCAAACATCCACATATCATGGTTTCCATAAAAAAAATGCACAGGAATCCCATTATCTGTTAGTGCTGCTATTTTTCCTTGAAGTCGAGAGAAGCCCTTGGGTATTACATGCTTGTATTCAAACCAAAAATCAAAAATATCGCCAACTAAATAAATACAATTTGCGCTTGATTCAATAGATGTAAGCCAGGCAACTATTTCTTTTTCACGTTGTAAACTTTCAGCATCATTAGGAGCTCCTAGATGAAAATCAGATGCGAAATAGGTATATTTTTTATTTGTTTCAGACATTTAGTGACCAAAAATTTGGAGTAGTTCAGTTGACAATGCTTCACCTCTTAAATTAAGTTTAATTATCTTTCCGTCTTTATCAATCAGAACTGTAAAAGGCACAGAATTCACTTTATATATTTTTCCGACCTTACTATTCCAGCCTCCTAAATCACTTACATGATTTGACCAAGTAAGTTTATCAGCAATGATTGCGGACTTCCATTTTTCTTTATCAGTATCAAATGAAACACTCATTATTGTAAAACCATCATCTTTATATTTTTTATAAAGTTCGACTAAAGCAGGATTTTCTTTTCTACATGGTGCACACCAAGATGCCCAAAAATCTAATAAAACTAGATTGCCTCTTAAATTAGAGAGTTTCATTTTTGTTTTTTGATCTAACATAAGTTCTTCAAAATCAGGTGCAATTTTGCCAGGCGCAACTAAAATAGCATCTTCTTTTATTTTTTTACTTTCAGTATAATTTCTATAAATTTCTTTTACGGTTGGACTAATGTTAAATGCAGAATTTAGTTCATTAATTACTGACTCTAATTGCGCAACATCTTTTGTTTGGATGTGCGGTAAAGCAAAATATAAGGCTGCAGTGTTTTTATTTGCTCGAATAAAAGTTTGTAAATCATTCATAAAAAGTGTGTGTTGCTTTTCCATGTAGTCATTAATTATTTTTATTCTACTTGTATCTTTATTGATAGCGATTAATGCTGAATCAGTTTTTTGATTCCATTTTCTAGATATTATCGAAAAGTCATTTATAATTTTAGATTCATCTGAACCTACGAAGTTGCAAAAATTAGAGATGTTTGAACCGTCTCCATAAATCTTAAAACTACTATTTTCTCTTAAAATTAAGTTTATATCCTCATTTCCCACTCGTAAAACATAGTAGTCTGATGATGGAACTTTTCCTTTAAAACTAAAGTTACCTTGATTATCTATAGGGAATTTATGGTAATCTTTATAAGTTTTTTTTCCTTCAGGATTTATAAAAACCTGTGATAAATTCAACTCTTTTACAGGTGGTTTAAAAATCATTCCTGATAATGTAACTTCAATTTCAGATTGACCAAAGCCTGTAATAAAAATTAATAATAAGAAGGTTAAAAGGTGTATTTTCATGTTAAATTATTTTATAATTTCTACAATTTTTTGTTCGAGTGCTGCGCCGCGAAGATCTTTTTCAATTATTTTACCTTCTTTATTAACCAAAATTGTGTGTGGAATTGCTTCAATGGAATATAAATTAATCATAGATGACTCCCATCCCAATAAATCGCTTACATGATTTGGCCAAACAAGCCCATCAGTTAAAATCGCATTTTTCCATGCATTTACATCTTCATCCAAAGAAACAGAGAGAATTGTAAATCCTTTGTTTTTATATTTATTATAAAGT
Source organism: Crocinitomicaceae bacterium (assembly GCA_044358215.1). Lineage (GTDB taxonomy): Bacteria > Bacteroidota > Bacteroidia > Flavobacteriales_D > Crocinitomicaceae > UBA952. The sequence goes on along the minus strand of JBIKOE010000013.1, from coordinate 25,535 downwards.
CTCACTAAAGATGGGTTTTCTTTTCTACAAGGGACGCACCAAGATGCCCAAAAATCAATTAAGACAATTTTTCCTCGTAATTCGGATAACTTTACTTTTTTTCCTTCAGGTGTATTTAAACTAATTTCAGGTGCTAGAATTGTGCCATTTTTATTTCCGGAATATTGAGTGTATGCATTTTCGATATCTTCCACTTGCCTTTTAAATGTTTCTGCAACTGTTGTTTTAGGGTAGCTTTCTTCAAATGCCTGAGCCACTACTTTTAGTATCTTCAGGTTGTTTAGGTTCCAATTATCGAAGCTAGAGCTAGGAAATAGTGAGCCAGTCATGACGATATTAAATGGATTTGATGGGTTATCTAGGATTTTAGTTTGTGTTACAGCTTCTAGCTTATTTTTAATTTTAAGGAATTGGACAGTGAGTTCTTCGATTGAAACACTTCCTTCCTTCGCTTTTAAATTTGCCTGTTCTAACTGAAATTGTTTCATTAATCGGAGGAAATCGTTCATTGAACTACTCCATTTTGTTCCTGAAGCATTGGGCTCTGTTCCAAAATTACTGGCAGAGCAATTGATTTTCAGTTCATCTCCGGGCACCATTGTTACAGGAATTACATTTTGTGGATTTTCACCAACTCTAAGTAAATAATATCCAATACTTGGTATGTTACCTTCTAATTTAAAACTTCCTGAAGCAGAAATAAGGGTGTCAGCAACTGAAATTAATCCTCTATCACTAGGCGCCTCAATGTAAATCCTTAAATTTTCAGCACCTTTTATTTCTCCAGACACAGAAAAATTTATTTTTAAGGGTTCAATATTGTTTTTTGATTTACTCCATATCCTATAGCTAATTGTACCTATAACACATATTAATGCTATTATTAGTCCGGTTTTGTATTTATATACGAATTCCTTCATTTTTATTGTTCTAGCATTTGTCTTAACAAGTTATTTGCAATTTTCGGGTCTGCTTTACCATTAGAAATCTGCATTAATTTCCCCATAAAGAAACCAGTTAATTGTCTCTCGCCTGCTTTATAACGTTCAACTTCTGCTTTATTTTCTTCGAATACTTTAAGAATGAAATTTTTTAAGGTGTCCTCGCTTGAATCTTGAATTAAATTTAGTCTTTCAGCAATCAATAATACAGATTCTTCTGTTTTTAGCATTTCTGGAAAAATTTTCTGAGATGCAACAGAACTTGAAATTTTCCCCTCGTCAATAAGTTTAATCAAGGAAGCTATTCGCTCAGCATTTAGTGGGAACTCATCTATTTCTTTTCCGAATTCATTTAAATATGATTTTATATCACCCATAATCCAGTTTGCTGCAGCTTTGTAATTTTTAGTGTGACGAATTAATTCTTCGTAATACAAAGCAATTCCTTTATTATCAGTTAAGTTGTAAGCGTCGTATTCAGACAAACCAAATTCTTTAGTGTATTTCTCAAAAAGATCGCGTGGCAAAGTTGGCATATCCTTTTTTATTTCGTCAATCTGTTCTTGTTTGATAAATAAAGGCTGTAAATCTGGTTCTGGAAAATACCGGTAATCATTTGCTGCTTCTTTGCTCCGCATAGAAATTGTAATTCCTTTTAACGCATCAAATCCTCTTGTTTCTTGTGAAAGCTTTCCTCCTGATTCAAGCACTTCTATTTGGCGAGTTATTTCAAATTCAATCGCTCGCTGCACATTTCGAATAGAATTCATGTTCTTTACTTCGACTTTCGTTCCAAAAGCATCTTGACCTTTTATACGAACAGAAATATTTGCATCACACCTCAAAGATCCTTCTTCCATATTTCCGTCACAAATCTCTAAATATCGAACTAATTTTCTAATTTCACTGACATAATTATAGGCCTCCTGAGAACTTCTTAATTCAGGTTCTGACACAATTTCAAGTAGGGGAGTGCCTGCTCTGTTTAAGTCAACTAAAGTATCATAAACATCAACATCGTGAATGCTTTTTCCGGCATCTTCTTCCATGTGAATTCGTGTAATATTTATTTTCTTTTCTTGATTTTCTTCCGTTCGAATTACAATACTTCCTCCGGTACAAATTGGTGTGGTATCTTGGGTAATTTGATATCCCTTTGGTAAATCCGGGTAAAAATAATTTTTTCTTGCAAAATGTTGTTCGCGTGCGATAGTGCAACCGCAAGCTATTCCCAAACGAATTGCAAAATCAATCGTTTTGGAGTTCATCTTTGGTAAAGTTCCGGGATGTCCAAGTGTAATTGCACTAATATTCGTATTTACTTGCGCTCCGTACTCATTTACATCGTTGGAATACGCTTTAGTTTTGGTCAACATTTGCGCGTGAACCTCTAATCCAATTACTGCTTCGTATTTATCGCGTACTTCCTTTTCCATTCTTTTATATTCGAGAAATCAATTCTTTCATTATTAAGGTCATCTTTGGTTCTTGTTTACCCGCAACTTCAATTACATCTTGAACACTTACTTTTTGAATTTTTCCAGGAACTCCTAAATCTGTTATGATTGATATCGCAAAACAAGGAATATCCATGTGTCGAGCTACAATTACCTCAGGAACGGTCGACATTCCAACTGCATCAGCTCCTGTATTTCGGACATATTGGTATTCTGCTGGCGTTTCTAGTGTTGGACCTGTTAATCCGGCGTAACATCCTACTGCAATTCTAATATGGTTTTCTTTCGCAATTGTCAGCGCCAAAGCAATCATGGTTGAATCATAAGGTTCGCTCATATCTGGAAATCGTGGTCCTAATTCATCAAAATTTTTGCCGATAAGAGGATTTCCAGGAAAAAGATTAATGTGATCGTTTTGAATCATAATTTCCCCAACTATAAAATCTGGGTTTACACCTCCTGAAGCATTGCTTACAAAAAGTCGTTCAATTCCCAATAATTTCATAACTCTTACAGGAAATGTAACTTGTTGCAAAGTGTAACCTTCATAATAATGAAAACGACCTTGCATTGCTACAACTTTTTTTCCGCCTAATTCACCAAAAATTAATTTTCCCGAATGACTTTCTACTGTTGAAACAGGAAAGTTAGGGATGTCCTCATAGGGAATTTCATCGATAATATTTATTTCATTTACTAATCCTCCTAAACCAGTTCCAAGAATAATTCCAATATTTGGTTCAACATTTGTTTTTGAGCGAATATAAGCTGCAGATTCTTTAAATTGCTGTAACATATTTTTTTATTAAAAAATTAAATTCATCTTCATTTTCAATCTTTAATTCAATAGGCAAATAATACCAAGGATAGTTCTCTAATTCGTCAGCTTTTAATTTAGTTTGAAGACGAACATAATCTTTTTCAGTCGTTATAATTGCTACATTCTCTAGTGCAAAAGTATTAAATTTTTGGTGGATTCCCTTAATATCGGAGGAATCAAAATTATGATGGTCAGCAAAAAGAAGTACTTCCACTTTATACTTTTTGCGAAGTTCAATAATTAGGGTTTCTGGTTGAGCGATTCCACAAACTAATAAAACTGTTTCAAATGAAGTTCTTTTTGCACCAAAAGAGATCAATTCACCATATTCTATTGCACTAAAAAAAATGGGTTTTGAATATTTTTGCATGCATTCTATAATCCTATTTTTATGAGCGGCTTCAATTGATTCGGGACATTTGGTAATAACAATACAATCAGCTCTTTTTGCGCCACATCTCGCTTCTCTAAGGTTGCCAACAGGAAGAAGAAAATCACTTGAAAAAATTTGCTGAAATGGTGTTAGAAGAATAGAAAATCCGGCATTTACTGATCTATGTTGAAAAGCATCATCGAGTAATAAGATGGAGTTCTTAGTTTGAATTTTTAAAAGTTTATTTGCTCCAAGACTTCTTTTTTCTGCAACAGCAACTGTAATCTCTGTTTTAAAGCGTTTCTTATACAGCAGTGGCTCATCTCCAACAACATCAGAAGTAGAATCTTCGCTTACTTCTTTGTAGCCAGATGTTTTTCTGCCATAACCACGGCTTAAGATTTGAACTTGAAAATCATTTTTTAATAAATTTGTCAAGTAAATGGTCATGGGTGTCTTACCACTTCCTCCAACTGATAAATTCCCAATGCAAATTGATGGTTCTTGAAGTTTTTGAGATGTGATAATTCCCCAATCGAAGAAAAGATTTCGTATTATGGTAATTATATAATACAAAAAAGAGAATGGGAATAGGAAATACCGAAATAAATTCATCTAGCGAATTTACAAAGCATTCTCTTAATTTACATGATAATCAGATAATTCTTGCTCGTCGGCATAATAAAAAACTCTTATTAGAGCTGTATCATTTAAGAAATCAATCTTTCCAATATCAAAGCGATTAATAGTTAAGCCAGTACGTTTTTCTAAATCTGCTTTCATTTCTTCATATTTATCTGGTGTTATAAGGTCTATTCGCTCATAATTGATTGTTTTTCGAGTTTCGTGCTTCATTAACCAAACGTATTCTAGAATATACGTTAAGATTACAACAGAAAAATTAATTGTGCCTAATTCAGCCATGCTCAATTTATTTGCACCTAAAGCATTTACAACACTTATGCCAATTATCAAAAATAAGTAGGTCATTTCTTTAATTTCAATGGCATCTGTCCGATAGCGAATAATACCAAATATTGCGAAAAGTCCCAAGCCCATTCCAGTATCAATATCTAATTTCTTTAAACCGAAGCAAAGAAAAAAGGTAATTGTCCCAATTAAATAGTAGGTGAAAAGGTAATCTTTCCGTTTTGTTTTGGAATAATAGAGGTAACGAATAATAATTGTAAGGAAAAATAAATTTATTGCAAACCTCAATAAAAGCATGTAAAAATCTTCATTAAACCAAATGATGGTCGTTGAATCTGAAATAATATCTGCAGATTTTTTTAATTGAAAAAAAATAAAGTTAAATAGCTGTGTCATTGTTCATTTTTTTTAAATAAAGTAATTTTCTTTTAAAGCGGTTGAATTTTAATTTACCTTCTCCATATAATTCCATTGAACCTAAGCAGTATTTACTTAGTCGGTAGGGTCTTAGACTTTTACTTTTCATTATTTTGAAAAATGGCGAAGAACGATTTAGTTTTTCTTGTTTTAATTCTGAGATAACTAAATTAGGAAAGGGGCAAGAGATTTCACCAAATTTAAATTCGATGTTAAAATCTAAAGTTAATCGTTCGTTTAATACATTGTGAACAAGTGTTAAACGTTGAAATGTATTCCACATAGTTGGATTCAAAGCTATGTCTTTTTTAAGTTGTTTTGCAATAAATTTTTGCTGAATCTCATCAAAAATTGGAGTGAAATCAGTGGTTTCAATTCTTTTTTTATCCGTTCGGCCCTTAAATTTGTGTTTAATTTCTAAGAATAGGAGATTTGATTCTACGTATTTTCGAATCCTGACTTTAAATCGATTTGTTTTTCCTTTGTGATGATCTTGAAAAAATGAAAAATTCTCATCATCAAAATAGAGACTTTCGTATTTTGGTATCCGTATAGTATTTATTTCTAATATTTTATATTCTGCTTTAAGCTCGTGTAACAATTCTTCTAATAAGCTAATACGAAAAGCAAATTTGGTGTCGATGCGGTTCATCAATTTTACACGATCCATTTCAGCAAGTGAAATAGGTAAAAATTGAGTTATTATGTTATTTGTATCTTGCATTAGTGTTAAGACAAAGTTAAGAGATTTAGGATATAAATTCTTACAAGTTGACTAATAATTTAGTTTCCTTATTAGATGATTACAATTCTATCGTAATTATTATTCTTTTTAGAAAACCAAAAGTGCTTTTTTTACTTGTTTGTATATCTTTGCTTAATGAGGAAAAAAATTATGCTTTTGGGTTCTGGTGAATTAGGAAAAGAATTTGTAATTGCCTGTCAAAGATTAGGTCAATATACTATTGCTGTTGATAGTTATGTTGGTGCTCCAGCAATGCAAGTTGCCCACGAATTTGAGGTTATTGATATGTTAAACGGTTCTGAACTGGATCGTATTATTTCAAAACATCAGCCAGACATCATTGTTCCAGAAATTGAAGCGATTCGAACAGAGCGATTTTATGACTATGAAAAACAAGGAATTCATGTAGTTCCAAGTGCGAAGGCTGCAAATTTCACGATGAATCGAAAAGCGATTAGAGATTTAGCTTCAAAAGAACTTGGAATTAAAACTGCAACCTATCGCTATGCTACAAGTTTTCAAGAGTTAAAAGATGGTGTTGATGTTTGTGGAATTCCATGCGTCGTGAAACCATTGATGTCGAGTTCTGGAAAAGGTCAATCTGTTATAAAATCACATTCTGATATTGAAAAAGCCTGGCTTTATGCTATGGAGGGATCACGTGGGGACTTAAAAGAAGTAATTGTTGAGGGGTTTATTGATTTTGATTATGAAATCACGCTTTTAACAGTGACTCAAAAAAATGGTCCAACTTTATTTTGTCCGCCAATTGGTCACCGCCAAGAAAGAGGAGATTATCAAGAAAGTTGGCAGCCGATGCCAATGAATCCAATTTATTTAGCTGAAGCTCAGGAAATGGCTCAAAAAGTCACAAGAGAATTAGGTGGATCTGGAATTTGGGGCGTTGAATTTTTCATTACCAAAGAAGGGGCCTATTTTTCAGAATTATCTCCTCGTCCTCACGATACCGGAATGGTAACATTAGCAAATACCCAAAATTTTTCCCAATTTGAATTGCATGCTCGAGCAATCTTAGGATTATCAATTCCTGAAATATCCTTAAGCCAAAATGGAGCAAGTGCTGTAATCTTAGCAAGTGCTCAATCGGATAGTGAACCTGAATTTAATGGTTTTGAAGCGGCAGCATTGATTCCTAAATCAGATTTTAAAATTTTTGGAAAGCCCTCAACTCGTTCTTACAGAAGAATGGGAGTAGCACTTGCATATGGAACCGAAAATGTAGGAGAATTAATTGAAAAAGCAAAACTTGTAGCATCAAAAATTACTGTAAAATGAAAAAATTAGTTTTTATAACCCTCTTTATATCTTTTCTAAAAGTTGAGGCTCAATCGATACATTACAATCTTCGGATGCCAAAGCCTCAGAATCATTATTTTGAAGTCGAAATGGTCCTTACAGATTTTAAGGAAAAGCAAATTGATCTAAAATTACCTGTTTGGGCTCCTGGTTCTTATTTAGTTCGTGAGTTTTCTAAAAATATAAATCTTGTTAAAGCTTATGATCAAAAAGGAAATTTGATGGAGCTGGATAAAAAAACTAAAAATTCATGGTCCTTAAAAATTAATGGTGAAAAAAAAATAGTCGTAAAATATGAGGTGTATGCTTTTGAACTTTCAGTGAGAACTTCTTTTTTAGATTTAAGTCATGGTTTTGTTTCTGGTTCCGGTGTTTTTATGTACGCCGAATCGTATCAAAATAACAAAGGAACTTTGGATATTTTTCCATATTCAACTTTTGCTAAAATAACAACTGCTTTGCCAAAATCATTAATTCCTGAAAAAATAGGGGGAGTTGAGAAATTTACTTTTGAAGATTATGATCAATTAGTAGATTGTCCCATTGAAATTGGAAATCAAGTGGTTTTTGATTTTATGGCTTCGGGTGTAAAACATACTGTTGCAATGTATGGTGAAGGAAACTATGATATCCAAAGCTTAAAAACAGATATGACCAAAATCATTGAAGCTGAAACTGCCGTTTTCGGGGAAAATCCAAATAAAGAATATGTTTTTATTGTTCATAATGTTGTGGATGGTCAAGGAGGTCTTGAACATAAGAATTCTACAACTTTAAGCGTAAATCGGTGGACGTATGCTACACCAAAAAATATCGACTTTTTAAATTTAGTTGCACATGAGTATTTTCATCTTTGGAATGTGAAAAGAATCAGACCGATAGAATTAGGGCCTTTTGATTATTCCCAAGAAAATTACACAACCTTATTGTGGGTGATGGAAGGATTTACTTCTTATTATGATGAGTTAATTTTAAGACGAACTGGGCAATATTCACAAGAAGAGTTTTTAAATAAACTGCAAAGTTCAATAAATTATGTTGAAGGTTCAGTTGGCGCTCGTCTTCAACCTGTTGCTCATGCGAGTTTTGATGCTTGGGTAAAAGCATATCGCCCTACTGAAAATAGTTCTAATACTTCGATGACTTATTATTCTAGAGGATCAATTCTTGCAGCAATTTTTGATGTTATGATAATAAATAATTCAAAGGGAAAAGAGGGATTAGATGCCTTCTTAAAACACCTTTATACAAAATTTCACAAAGGTTTAAACAGAGGATTTTCAGATATTGAATTTAAAGTTGAATTGGAAAAATTTGTAGGGAAAGATTTAACAGATTTTTATAAAAAGTACATCAATGGCACAGAAATTTTACCCTATGCAGAAATATTCGATAAAGTAGGATTAACAGTGAAGGATTTAACAAGTTTTTCGCCCTCTTTCGGAGCCACATGCAGACAAGAAGGTGGTAATGTAATCGTAAAAAGTATTCGAGCTGGATCTTGTGCAGAAGATGCTGGTCTTAGTGTTGGAGACGAAATTATTGGCTGTAATTCTTATCGCGTTGATCAAGGAATGTTAGATGGAATGATTAATAGCTTAACGATCGGAGAAACAGCAGAATTGCTTGTCGCAAGAGATGAAAACCTATTTTCCATAAAAATTAGAATGACAAATTACCGCAAACCAGCATTTAAATTTGAAAAACAAACGAACTCGAAATATGAGACAGAATATAATTTTTGGTTGCGTTAAATTTACTTTTTTAACTCTTTTTTTAAACTTATCCTTTGTAATTATCGGACAAGAAAAATACTTGAATGTTCAGATTCCACCCGTAAACAAATTGTATTCATCAAATGAATGTGAACCCTCTATTGCTATAAATCCATTTAGACCCAATGAAATGGCAGCTGGTTCGATTTTGGCGGGCTATCATTATTCGAGCGATTCCGGAAAAACTTGGCAAAGTAAGGAATTAAAAAGTCCTTATGGCGTTTGGGGCGACCCTGTTGTTTGCTACGATTCAAAAGGTCGCTTGTATTATTTTCATTTGGCTAATTATTCTGAGACTTCATGGATTGATCGGATTGTATGTCAAACTTCAGATAAAATAGAAGGGGATTTTACTACGGGTTCATTTACAAAACCAAATGGAAGCAAAGCACAGGACAAACACTGGGTTGTAATTGATCCAATTTCTAATGTAGTTTATATGACATGGACACAATTTGATGCTTATGCTTCTCCTGATTCAAAGGATAGTTCTTTTATTATGTTCTCTAAATCAATGGACCGCGGTGTTTCTTGGACTGACCCGGTTCGAATATCTAAATATGGCGGTGATTGTTTAGATGGTGATAATACTGTTGAAGGAGCTGTTCCTGCGTTGGGTATGAACGGAGAAGTATATGTCGCCTGGAGTGGTCCTCGTGGCTTGGTTTTTCAAAAGTCATTAGATTATGGACAAACATGGCTAAAAGAAGAACGCACAATTTCACAGCATACTGGAGGTTGGGAATTTTCTATTCCTGGAATGAATCGAGCAAATGGGCTGCCATTCCTTGTTTCAGATATGAGCGAAGGTAAAAATAGTGGGACGCTTTATTTAAATTGGGCAGATCAAAAAAATGGAAAAAATAATACGGATATTTGGCTGAAGTCTTCAAATGATGGAGGTGAAACTTGGACGGATGCAGTAATGGTAAATCAAGATAAGACAAAAAAACATCAGTTTTTTACTTCAATTGCAATTGATCAAAGCAATGGTGATTTGCATTTTGTTTATTATGATAGGAGTAGAGATACGGCTAACAAAAATAAAACTGAGGTTGTCTGGTGTAGAAGTGAAGACGGAGGAATTACTTTTAAAAGTGAGATTATATCTGCTTCAGCCTTTGTTCCGAATAAAAAAGTATTTTTCGGTGACTATCTCGGAATTGCAGTTAATAAAGGTGTCGTAAGACCAATTTGGCCAAGAATGGATAAGAAAAAGATAACCTTATGGACAGCGCTAATTAATTTAAGGTAAATTCTTGAAAATTATGCAGTCAAGTATACCATCCTCTTGGTCAAAAGTTTTAGAAGAAGAATTTCATAAAGCTTATTTCATACATCTAAGTGAAACTGTCACCAAGTTTTATGCATCTGAAACAAACCGTTTATTTCCACCTGAAGAATTAATTTTTCGTGCTTTTGATTTATGCTCTTTTGAAAAACTTAAAGTTGTTATTTTAGGTCAAGATCCATATCCGACTTTGGGTAATGCAAACGGTCTAAGTTTTTCAGTTGCTGATTCTGTTAAAGCACTTCCTAAAAGTTTAAAAAATATCTACTTAGAAGTTCAAGAGGATTTAAAAATTGAATTTCCTAAAAACGGAAATTTAGAGAGATGGGCAAATCAAGGTGTTCTTTTGTTAAATACAGTTTTAACGGTTGAGGAGGGAAGCCCAAATAGTCATAAAGATATAGGTTGGGAGCAATTTACTGGTGCTATAATTCATAAAATCAGTACTGAAAAATCACAGCTTGTTTTTTTACTTTGGGGAACGAAAGCTATTGCAAAAAAGGAAATGATTAATTGTAAAAAACATTTAGTCTTAACTGCTCCTCATCCTTCTCCGCTTTCTGCTTACCGTGGTTTTTTCGGATGCAAGCATTTTAGTCAAACAAATCAGTATTTCAGAAAATTAGGGATAACAGAAATAAATTGGTGATTTTTTTCGTTCAAAAACGTAACTTTGCAGCAAATGAAAATTAAAAATGATTTGCTATTACGTGCTCACAATGGTGAATCATTAGAGCGATATCCAGTTTGGATTATGCGACAAGCAGGACGAATTCTACCAGAATATAGATTGGTTCGCTCAAAGCTTTCAGGATTTAAGGAATTAGTTGAAACACCAGAATTTGCTGCTGAGGTTACAATTCAACCAGTAGATTTATTAGATGTCGATGCTGCCATTATTTTTTCTGATATTTTGGTTGTTCCTGAAGCTATGGGTTTGCCCTATCAAATGATAGAACAAAAAGGTCCATGGTTTGAAAAAACAATTCGAAGCAATGAAGAATTAAGTTTTTTAGATACTATTATTGATGTTGAAGATAGACTTTCGTATGTTTTTGAAGCCATTAAATTAACGAAAATTGCTCTCGACTCGCGTGTACCATTAATTGGTTTTGCCGGTGCACCTTGGACTGTTTTTTGTTACATGGTGGAAGGAAAAGGATCAAAGACTTTTTCTGAATCTCGAAAATTACTTTATACAAACCCAGTTTTGGCACACGAATTGCTAAGCCGAATAACTGATGTCACTATTCGCTATATGAAAGCTCAAGTCATAGCAGGTGCTGATGCATTGCAGTTATTTGATTCATGGGCTGGAATTTTAGGGACTGAGCAATATAGAGAATTTGGATTAAATTACATTGAAAAAATAGTAGCTGCTTTTCCAAATTTTCCTTTTACTGTTTTTTCTAAAGGAGCACTTGCTTCTTTACCTGAAATTGCAGCGTTAAATTGCTCAACATTAGGCTTAGATTGGAATATGAGTATAGAAGAAACCCGAATATTAGTCGGAGAAACTAAGACTTTACAAGGCAATTTAGACCCTTGTGTATTGTATGGTTCTGCCGAGTCAATAAAAAAAGAGACAATAAAAATGTTAAAATCATTCAAAAGTCAAAGACATATTGTAAATTTGGGTCATGGAGTTTATCCTGATATTGACCCTGAAAAGGTAAAAGTATTTATTCAAACTGTAAAAAATTATGAAAATTAATATTCCGATCTTAGGTTTTTTAGCCTTAATTATTTCATCTTCTTACTCATTTACTCAGAAAAATAAAGCTTTTGAGAAAGAAGTTTTGAAAATGACATTTGAAAGAAATCAATCAAATGATCCTATTAATGAAATCGGTGGAGTTGATGCACTTGATTATGGTGTAAGTTCTCCATCTGAAAGGAAAGCTGATTTATTTTCCACTGAAGCTGGAGGTGATGTTAAAGTTCCTGAAAATATATTTGGTAAAGAAGAGCCTATTAAAGACATTGGTGGATCTCAATATTTGGGATTGATATTATATAAACCTGGTAAGTTAGCAAACGAAAGAAGCTATGTGACTATTCCACTTGGAAGAGGTAAAGAACAAATTACACTTAAAAAGAATTTAAATTATTGTGTGGAATTTTCAATTTCTCTAGCTGAGTCATCAAAGTTTGGTATAAATAATATTGCAGCATTATTTTCAAAAGATGATTTTGGTTCAAATAATACCTCTGCTATTTATAATTCTACTGATAGATTGGTAAAGTCGCAAAATAATAAAGTGTTTTCGGGTTTTTATGGCTGGGAACAGGTATGTAATATATACACAGCCAAAGGAGACGAGAGATTTATTACCATTGGTAATTTTGATAAAAATGAAACAACAAAATTTGAAGCGGTTAAAAAACCAAAAGATAGCGACCTAGAATCGATAAGCCAAGCTTACTATTATGTTGATAATGTTAATATAACACTTATAGATAAGGAGGAGGATTGTAAATGTTATAACAATGCTCCCAAAAAAATTGAGGAGTCATTTTCCAATTTAATTTATTCAAAAACACCTGAATTAACAGATAAAATGACAACTGCTGAAAAAGTTGCTGAACAAGTTGCATATTTTCGATTTGGAAAGGCAACGTTTAGTGAAAATTGCAAAGAAGCAATGAATTTTGTCCTAAATGAGTTAACTACTAATCCACAATTTCGAATAGAAATACAAGGGCATTGTGATGCTAAAGAATTGAAAGTTGGAGAGGGTATAGATGAATATTATCAAATGGATAGAAAACGTGTTGCAGCAGTTGCTAAATATTTTGAAGAACAAGGAATTGACCCAACAAGGATTGATAAAACCTACAAAAGTGAAACAACTCAAAGTTCTGAAGTTGAAGAGGACGATGAGGATGAAGTAAAAGATGCAAAAAATAGAAGAATAAACTTTATTCTAAAGTAAGAAAGTAAAACGTTTTACAAAAAGCTGACAAATTAAAGTCAGCTTTTTTTGCTGATAAATTTTTTAATTAAATTGCTCTTTGAAGTTCCATATTTTCATTTATTGAGGTTAAAATAAAGTTCTTAATTTTACTACATGAAATTTAGTTTAATTCTCTTCTTTTCTCTAGTAATGTCAAGTTTCAATGCGCAAGCAATCAATCCGGACGATTCTTTTACATTTGAACTGGGTTTGCCAAATGCGACAAATAATAAAGCGTATAGATCGATTATGCAAGGTTTGGTTTGTATCTCCCCATCCTATCAATACGCGCTTAAGAATGGTATTTCTTTTGGAATAGGATTGCATTATTCCTATTTTGCAATCAATGAATTTAAAGTTCAGCCAAAAATATTTGGGGGAATTCATTCTGCTGCTACCTTCTTAAAACTTGGACATGAAAAATTTTGGACAGAACGTATTGGAACAGAAATAGGATGTAAAATCGGTTATTTAAATTCTTTTGCTGTAAGTGATTCAATAAAAAATTATAGGAGAACTGAAGCGACCTTTATTGAGCCATTTATTTCATTTATAGCGACTTCTTCTGTTAATAGTTCGTATCGTTTTACAATTGGATTTCCTTTTTATGGATTTAATTTCACACCAGAAACGATAGGGATTTTAGATTCAAGCATGGGTTATTCCAGTGCCGATTTCTCTAAAATAGCATCAGCATTCACAATAAGTTTTGGCTACACCTTCTATTTCAATGGCAAAAAAAATATGGACGAGGATTAAGTTTGAATTACTCCAACATTGTATCTTTTTTCAATAGGTGCATGATTGGCCATTTCAATTCCCATTGATATTATTTTGCGGGTTTCAACAGGATCAATAATGGCATCTATCCATAAGCGACTAGCAGCATAATATGGAGATATTTGCTCATCGTACTTATTCTTAATAGAGTCGAATAGTTCTTTTTCTCGTTTTGGAGTTATTTCCTCGCCTTTTCCTTTTAATGTGGTAACTTCTATTTGAAGAAGTGTTTTTGCAGCGGCAGCACCTGACATAACGCCAATTTCTGCACTTGGCCACCCAACAATTAAGCGAGGATCATATGCTTTTCCACACATGGCGTAATTTCCAGCACCATATGAATTCCCCATTATTATGGAAAATTTTGGAACTACGCTGTTTGCCATTGCGCTTACCATTTTTGCTCCATCCTTTATGATTCCACCATTCTCACTTTTAGAACCTACCATGAATCCTGTAACGTCATGCAAGAAAACCAAAGGGATGTTTTTTTGATTACAATTCATGATAAATCGAGCTGCTTTATCTGAAGAATCTGAATAAATAACTCCTCCAAATTGCATTTCACCTTTTGCATTTTTTGATATTTCACGGTTGTTGACCACGATTCCTACGCTCCAGCCATCAATTCTAGCATAAGCTGTAATAATTGATTTGCCATAACTTTCTTTATATTCTGTAAATTCAGAATTATCAAGAAGGCTTTTCAATATCTCTTTTGTGTTGTATGGTTTTGAGCGATCTGCAGGAATAATGCCGTACACTTTTTTTATTGCCTCTTTTGGCTCTATACTTTCTATTCTGTCAAATCCAGCCTTTGGTTTTTCTCCAATCTTGCTTATTAAATCTCTAATTTTAGAAAGACATTCTTGGTCGTTTTCAACATTGTAATCACATATTCCTGAAACCTCAGTCTGAGATCTTGCACCACCCAAAGTTTCATTGTCAATACTTTCTCCAATAGCAGCTTTAACAAGGTAGGAACCTGCTAAGAAAATGGTGCCTGTTTTATTTACAATTAAAGACTCATCCGACATAATTGGTAAATAAGCACCTCCGGCAACACAAGAGCCCATTACTGCAGCAATCTGAACGATTCCCATCGAACTCATAATGGCATTGTTTCTAAAAATCCTCCCAAAATGTTCTTTGTCGGCAAAAATCTCGTCTTGCATTGGAAGATAAACACCTGCAGAATCGACTAAATAAATAATCGGCAAATGATTTTCCATTGCAATTTCTTGGGCGCGTAAATTTTTCTTTCCACTTATTGGAAACCAAGCTCCAGCTTTAACTGTAGCGTCATTTGCAACAACAATTACTTGTTTCTTTTTAACGTAGCCAATTACAATTACAACGCCTCCAGAAGGACAGCCGCCATGTTCCTTGTACATTCCAAAACCAGCGAGTGCGCCAATTTCAATACGTTCAGTTTCTGGGTCTAAAAGAAGATTAATTCGTTCTCGAGCAGTTAGTTTTCCACTGTCGTGTAATTTTTGTCTGCGAGCTTTTCCACCTCCTTCATATATCTTTTCTAATTCTTGCTCTAAACCTCTTATTTTCAAGCGCATTTGATCCTCATTGAAGTTAAATGCTAAATCTTTTTCTGAAATTGCCATATGAAATACTTAGGAGTGTAAATATACAAAATGTCTGCTAAGTTCTAGTGGACTTGCGCATAACAAAAAACAATCTATTCTATTTTTCTTGTCATGTTTTCACTTTTTCTTACATTCACACATTAAAATTTAATTCAAGCAACAAAATTCAATGAAAGACAATTTAAATCCTGAAAAGCAAACACGAAGTTTCCTAACAATTTACATTCTTCTTGCAATGTTGCTTGGTGCCATTTTAGGTTCTATCATTCATACATATTATCCTCATTTAGCAGCTAATTTCAGTAAGAATATTAAATTATTGGCAACGATTTTTATTCGTCTCGTGCAGATGATTATTGCGCCACTTGTTTTCACAACATTGGTAGTTGGCATAGCAAAATTAGGAGATATTCGTGCTGTAGGAAGAATAGGAGGGAAGGCCCTTGCTTGGTTCTTTTCGGCGTCTTTGGTGTCGCTTTTAATAGGGATGTTTTGGGTGAATTTTCTTCAGCCAGGTGTTGGACTTAATCTTTCGGATATTGATGTGTCAACAGCTTCAGATGTAACAGATAAAACACAATCATTTTCCATACAGAATTTTATAGAACATATAATTCCAAAGTCAATTTTTGAGGCCATGGCAACGAATGAAATACTTCAGATTGTGATATTTTCAATTTTCTTTGGATTAGCAGCAGCATCAATTGGCGATAAAGTGAAACCTGTAATTTCTGCTCTTGATTATACTTCTCACATCATCTTAAAAATGGTAAATTACGTCATGAAATTTGCTCCAATTGGCGTCTTTGGTGCTATTGCTGCAGTTTTTGCAACAAAAGACATTTCTGATTTAATGCTTACCTACACAAAGTTTTTTAGTTCCTTTTTGGTGGGAATTGCATCCTTGTGGCTTGTTTTATTGCTTGTGGCCTATATTTTTCTTGGAAAGCGCTTAAAAACATTGTTAAAAAGAATAGTTAGCCCTTTGGTGATTGCTTTTGGAACAACAAGTAGTGAAGCTGTTTTTCCTAAGTTAACAGAAGAACTAGAACGATTTGGTGTTAAAGATCGAATTGTTTCATTTATGTTGCCACTTGGTTATTCTTTTAATTTAGATGGCAGCATGATGTATATGACTTTCGCAAGTATTTTTATTGCTCAAGCGTATGGAATTCCTCTTGATATTGGTACGCAATTTACAATGTTACTTGTTTTAATGCTCACGAGTAAAGGAATTGCGGGGGTTCCAAGAGCAAGTTTGGTGGTTATTGCCGCAACTTGTGGAATGTTTAATATTCCCATAGAAGGAATAGCTTTAATTTTACCAATTGATCATTTTTGTGATATGTTCAGAAGCGCTACTAATGTCTTGGGCAATTCTATTGCAACTTCAGTAGTTGGTCAATGGGAGGAAGGTAAAAGTAGTGAGAATTAATAAGGTTTTTATTATATGAGATTCTTATTTTCAATAGTCGCAGTTATTTCTTTTGGGTTGACCTTTGCGCAAAAAACAATAAAAGTAATTGACTTGGCTACCTACAAGCCTGTCGCGAATGTAATGGTTTCAAAAGCTGATAAATCGGCTGAGTTTGGAAAAACAAATGAAAAAGGGGAGATTCAATTAAATTTTAAGGAACTCAATTTTTTGTTTTCACATCCAGATTATCTTTCAATTGTTTTTTCAGCTCAAGAAATTGAAAGTTCAAAATACAAGGTTTTTATCAATCAAAATGTCAATTCTTTTGAAGAGGTTGTTGTTTCTGCTAGTAGATTCGAAGAAAAGAAAAATGATGTATCCCAAAAAATCCAAGTCCTTCGTGCTTCTGAAATCGCCGCTCAAAACCAAAGTTCAATGGCTGATGTTCTCGCAAATTCAGGCAATGTAATGGTCCAAAAAAGTCAATTGGGTGGCGGGAGTCCAATTATTCGAGGTTTTGAAACGAACAAAGTTCTTATGGTTATCGATGGTATCCGCATGAACAATGCAATTTACCGCGGTGGTCACTTACAGAATATTGTTACGTTAGACAATGCAATTATGGATCGTGTTGAAGTAGTTTTTGGTGCAGGTTCTGTTGTCTATGGTTCTGATGCGCTCGGTGGTGTAATGAATTTTACAACTAAAAGTCCAGTATTTAGCACCACTGATACTGTATTGGTAAAAGCAGCAGCATTTACACGCTATTTTTCTGCAGCAAATGGTTTCTCTGGACATGCAGATATTTCTATTGCTAATAAGCGCTTTGGTTCCTTAAGTTCTTTTACCTTTTCTAAATATGGTGATCTTCGCCAGGGAGCAAAGAGAAGATCTTTTGTCGGAAATTTTGGCGCTAGAACTTGGTATGCAGCAACATTTAATGGTGTCGATTCAATGGTTATGAATGCAGACACCAATGTCCAAGTTGGTTCAGGATATACGCAATATGATATTTTACAGAAATTTTCGTTTAAGCAAAATGATTTAATTACCCATAAATTAAATTTTCAATTGTCTAACTCCGGTGATATTCCTCGTTATGATCGTCTTACCCTAGAAAGTGCTTCTAAACCCAAATTTGCTGTTTGGAATTACGGTCCACAGAAAAGATTTTTAGCTGCTTACACGCTAGATTTTAAGAAGAAAAACACCTTTTTTGATCAAGGTCGCTTAATTTTAGCGTATCAAGCAATTGAAGAAAGTCGAATTGTTAGAAAGTTTAATGATTCTTGGGAAACCAATAACATTGAAAAGCTTGATATTTTTACCATAAACGCTGATTTCTTTCAGAAGATAAAAAAGCATGAATTAAGATATGGAACAGAAGCGTTTTTGAATCTTGTTAATTCTTCTGCATTTGCTAAAAATGTTGCGACAAATACAATTCGCGATACATCAACAAGATATCCTGATGCAGGCTCTTCTATGAGGTCTGCTGCAATTTATGCTACTCATACTTGGGAAATTTCCGATAAATTTATTCTCAACGATGGACTTCGTTTTTCTTATGTTGGCTTGAATGCTAATTTTACGGATACAACATATTTCCCATTTCCATTTAACAGCATCAACCAAAACAATAGTGCTTTTAATGGAAACCTAGGGTTTGTTTATCTTCCTTCAAAAACCTGGAGAATTACAGCTAATACTTCTACCGGATTTAGAGCGCCGAATGTGGATGATTTAAGTAAGGTTTTTGAATCAGTTCCTGGAAGTGTTGTTGTTCCTAATCCTAATTTAAAAGTTGAATATACCGTTAATGGTGAATTGGGAATAACAAAAGAAATTCTCCGTGGACTAAGAGCAAGTATTAATTTTTATTACACCAACTTGTCAAATGCCTTGATTACGCAAAACAGTCAATTTCAAGGTGCTGATTCAATTCAATATGGTGGTGAATTAAGTCAAGTAATGTCGACAGTAAATGCAGGAAAAGCTTACATCTATGGTATTGAAGGAGCTCTTGCTGGACAATTAAATAAATACATTACTGTTTTAGGAACCGTAAATTACACGAAAGGTAGAATTATAACAGATACAGTTCCTTATCCTTTAGATCATATTCCTCCAGTTTTCGGAAAGTTTAGTGTGATTTCTTCTGTTAATAAATTAAGAACTGAGTTATATGTCAATTATGCTGCTTGGAAGCGTGTTAAAGATTACAACATGATTGGCGAGGATAACTTTAGCTATGCTACTGCAGAAGGAATGCCATCTTGGTTTACTTTAAATGCTCGGGTTTCCTATTCCATAACAAAGGATATTAGTTTTCAGCTTGCTTGTGAAAATATCTTAGATCAAAATTACCGTCAGTTTGCATCAAACATATCTGCTCCAGGCAGGAATTTCATTCTAACTTTAAAAGGAAATTTTTAGCGTTTTTGTAATTTTTGGAGAAATAATAAAGGGAGTTTATTAAAAAAAATTGAAGTTTATTAATTGATTATCAATAAAATAGTTTAAATTTGAGTATCTTAGAATTTATTTAGGACACTTTTGTTTTAACTCATTTAAAAGTGGAGGTCAGAACCCACTATAAAAAACGCAAAGTAATTATTTACTTCAAATCATAACTAAAATTAAAAAATCATGAAAAAAAACAGTATAATCTGGGCTTTAGCTCTGCTAATGACAATGACAAGTTTTATTGTATCTAGCCAAAACGCAAAAGATATAACAGAGAAAGAAGTAAGAACTTTTGTTACTTACAGCCTAAAAAATCAAGTTGGTTATGAAGCCGCTGTGAAGGGTTATTACGAAGCATTAAGCAAAAATCTTGTTTATTGGTTTAATCCAGTCTGGAAAAATAAACCTGTTCAATATAAAGGTCCAGGAATTGATAATGGGAGTAGTTTTTATGAAGATTCTGTTCAAGCCATCATATATGATGTTCTTTTGATGGGTGATTATGCAAATGTCATGGGTAACGCTAAGTCGTATGTTGCAGGCGCAATTACAACAGACCGAAATTTTTCATGTGTGGTTACACGTGAGGATGGGAAATTGAAATATATTCGTTTTATGGGTGCTGATCATTCGGTATTGGCCTCCAACTTCCTTTGGCCTACCGTTGCAGTAAAATCTCATGAGGATGCCTATTTTGACATGCGTGATGCAATGTTGAATCTTGAAAATTATAAAGCACTTAAAATATCCGATTCTCTGGTTTCATTAGACGGTTCTTGGGCTTTGGCGCATTTAGGTCAATTGCAAAACTATTACATGACTGATAATCGAGAAAAATTCACAGAGTCATATAATCAAGCCGTTTCTAAACTTGGGAATGCGACCTTAGCTGAAAAACATGTCATACTGTCTTATAATACACAAGACGCTGAAGTAACGAAATATCATTTAGAACAGGCTTTGATTTATGCTGCTGATGATCAATTTATTAGAGTTTATTTAGCCTACGCGGAAAATGATGCAAAAAAAGCAATTCAAATTCTTCTACCTTCTTGGGATCGTTTCCCTGAGAATGGCGCAGTAAATAATATGCTTGGATATAAATATATGGATGATGGACAAATGGATAAGGCAAAACAACATTTCGAAATATATCTGCGTGTCTATCCAAAATCTGCAAACGCTAATGACAGCTATGGAGATTATTATGCAAAAGCAGGAGATAAAGCAAAAGCAAAAGAAATGTATTTGAAAGCATACGAATTAGATAAAACATTCACAACATCTAAAGAAAAAGCAGACAAATTATAAAATTAACCGGCGTATTTAGAAATGCCAAAAGAATAGAAATTTAATAAACAACTATTTTATTAAAGTTTTAAAAATACAACTGAGACCTCTAGTAATAGAGGTCTTTTTTTATTCTAATTACTTTCAAATAAAAACAGCTATTTTATTTTAAAAATTGAATTGTAAGCGGATAATTAAACATTTCTTTATTATTTGCTTTTACAGCACCAATGATTGCAAAAATCACAGCAACTAAGCACAAAGTAATTAAAGCAAAGATTCCAATAATTAGAAGTATAAGTATTGCGCTAATTGAAACATAAATATAGAATGAAATCATCCAATTAAGAATATTTTTTCCGTGTTGATCAATAATTGAAGACTTATCTTTATTTGTTGCCCACATAATTATTGGTAATGCAATTCCACCAAAAGGCACGATTATACCAGCGAATTGAGAGAGGTGCATCAGCATGCAATAAGAAGATAATTCCATGTTCCAAGGACGAAAATCAGGGTCGTTTTCTAACATATCTGAAAGTTTCATTTTTAATTATTTTAATGCGTTCAAAGTATAAAATATCCTAAACAAAAAGTTTAGCGTCTAAATTCAACCATTCTAAAGTGGAATGACAAAAAATATCTTCTATTGTCTCGTTACTGAGCCCACTTTCAGAAATGAATTTACCAATTTCTAAATCTCCCAATGGGAAAGGATAATCGGAACCTAAGCAAATTCTTTTAGATCCTTGAAGTGCTATGATATATTTTAATGCTTCAATATCGTGGGTAATGCAATCCACCCAAAATTTACCTATGTAATCTCTAGGATTTATTGGATTATCGACTGCTACTAAGTCTGGTCTAGAGTTAAATCCGTGTTCAATTCTTCCGATTGTTGGTAGAAAAGAACCTCCAGCATGTGAAAAGCAAATACGAAGATTTGGTAAGCGTTCTAAAATACCACCAAAAATCATTGAGCAAGCTGCCCGGGAAGTTTCTGCCGGCATTCCGACTAACCAAGGTAACCAATATTTTTCCATGCTTCCAAAACCCATCATTTGCCAAGGATGAATTAAAACTGCCATTCCTAAGCGTTCGCAGGCTTCAAAAATCGGAAAGAATTTTTCCTCGCTTAAGTTTTCATCGTTGATGTTTGAACCAATTTGTATTCCTACAAGTCCAATTGATTTTGCTCTTTCTAATTCTTTAATTGCAATTTCTGAATCTTGCATAGGTATTGTAGCCAATCCGATGTATTTTTTTGGGTATTCTTGAATTAATGCTGCAATGTGATCATTCAAAAATTCAGATAATTCAAGGCAATCTTTTGGTTTTGCCCAATAGGAAAATAAAACGGGAATTGTACACACAACTTGAACTTGCGTATTGAATTTTTCATATTCTGTAATTCGCTGTTTTTCGTTCCAACAATTTTCTTCTATGCGTCTAAAAAAGTTTCCTCCCTGCATCATATTTGCAGAATTATCTAAATTATGCTCAAGATGAATGAATTTCCCATAACCAAATTTTTCTGTCCAATTGGGCATGTTTTTTGGAATAATATGAGTATGCATGTCAATTTTTAGCATTGAAAGAAGTTTATTTTAGAGAATCAATTAATACAACGATTTATTAAAGAAATCATCGCTAAGCTTACAATAAATAATTGTGTAGCAGTGTCTTCAGACATATCTGTTCCATCTTCATCTTCCGTGGAAACTTCCATTGCCATAAATTGAGCAAGTTCTGGCTGATCACAAAAAGATTCGAGTATTTCTTCATTTTCCTCCTCAAAATACTGATCCAACATATCGAAATAAGGTTCTTCTAGCTCATCTATATCAGCTTCTGTGATTTCTCGAAATGTTATACCTTCTTGCGCAAAACATTCATTTATAAGGCAGAAATAGTAAATAATTAAACCTTCTAATTCCTCGTTCTCATATTCAGTTGCTGCTGAAGCCACATAATCTAATAATATTTGCTGTGCTAGGGCATACTTTTCAGACAAGGACTCTAATTGGTCGTCATCCAGATTATCTACTATATCAATAGCTTTTTCTATGGATGCTAGTGTAACTTGTTTTCCCATGGTATTTAAAATTTATCTATCCAAAAATAAGCATCTTATTTGGTTTTGAGTTGTTGATGAATGAAAATGACTAGAAGTATATTGTTTATTTACTAAATTTACTCGCTTTTCAGATGCACAAGAGCTAAAAAATAGTTTTTCTGAAAAGAAGATTTTAAGTGATTTAAAAGAATAAAGTATGACAATTATAGACGTTAGAACTACCCAAGAATTTGTTAGTGGAAATGTTGAAGGTTCATTAAATATCCCACTTCAAGAGTTGATGAATCATATTGAAGAAATAAAAACACTGCCTGAGCCAATTATTTTTTGTTGTGCCAGTGGTATCCGCAGTGAGCAAGCTGCCAATTATTTTAAATCTCTGGGCGTAAAATGTGAAAATGCCGGTTCCTGGAGGGATGTAAACCCATGATTTTTTAAATTTTTTTAGGAAGATTTGAGTGTAAAGTGCTCTTTTTCTTGCTGATTTCGTTTCATAATTAATCCACTTTGAAAAAAATCAATGGAAACGTGAAAAGTTTTCATTTCACATAACTTTCTCCAATCTTCAAAGACAAGCTGATTATTTCGAATATCATAAACAATCAAAATTGTGTTATTTCCAAAATAAGGAATAAGTTTTGAAACTTTTTCAAGCAGATTTGTTGGCTCTAAGATAAATATAATGTCAAATTCATCAGTATTAGATGAATTATTAAAATCTTCCGTATTTAATTGAACCTTTAAATCCTTAAAATTTTGTTGAAAAAAGTTTTTCCAAGATGTGATTTCTTTGTTTTCATCAATTAAAATATGCTGGGGTTTAAAATACCTTAGAAGCTTAAAAACAAATTTTTGGAAATCTATATTTTTTGAATCATTCGGGTGAAACTCAGTTTTAATAACACTAATCCTTATTCCATTTTCTATTAAATCGTATATAAAAGGAGAATGAATCCCATGTCTCCCACTAGCTTTCCACTTATATTTAATAAATTCAACCAATCTATTCACACTACAAAGAAACAATTTCCGTTAGTAAAATATATGAAATTAAATGAAGATTTTAAAATTGAGGATCAGAGAAGACGTATTATTTCTTCTAAGCCATTTTTAGCGCTTGTCGCACCCTGTAAGATTAATGAAGGGATTTCTCGTTTTTTACCCGAGGAGTTGGCGGAATTTTCCACTGTTTTTACTTCAGCTAAAAAATCAACTTGTTTCTTTATACCCGCATCTGGTTCTGGATCAAGAATGTTTGATTTTTTATACGAGTATTTAGAAAATCCGAACGATGAAAATTTTAAAAAAGCATTATTTCTATTTAATAATATAGCTTTATTTGCTTTTTTTGATGAGTTATCTTTAGAGATAAAAGAAAAAATTAAAAATTTAGATATTTCCATTAAGGATTTCATTCATTATATTTTAGAAGAAACAGGAAAAAATTATGGTGATCTTCCAAAAGCACTTTTTCCTTTTCATCGCTTGGATGATAAAAATCTTAATCCATTTCAAGAACATATATTACAGGGAAAATTAATTTCTGAGGAAATAAGCTATCATTTTACAATTCAAAAGAAATTCGAGAATTTACTTGAGTCTTTTATTGTGGAAATAGAAACGAAATCTAAAAGTTCCGTTATTGTAAATTTCTCTGAGCAAAATCCAAATACAGATTCGTATGTTTTTTCCAGGAATGGAGATTTAGTATTCGATTCTTCAAATAAACCTTTGATGCGAGCTGGTGGTCACGGTTCTTTGTTGGAAAATCTTCAAACTCTTTCTACTGATTTGATTTTCGTTAAAAATATTGATAATGTTCAGCATTTATCAAGATGTAAAGATTCGAATGAATTATGGCAGCAATTAGGTGGTCTTTCGCTGCAAATTAAGACTGCAATATCGAGTTTGATTAAAAACGCTAGTTTGGAGGCACTTAAAGCATTTAATGAGCACTTTCACTTATATTCTGATTCCGAGATAAATGCTATTTCTTCTCCGGAGTCAATACTTATTCTTCTTAAGCGTCCCCTGAGAATCTGTGGAATGGTCAGAAATGAAGGTCAAAATGGAGGAGGTCCTTTCTTTGTCTCAAAGAATGGCATAATTCAAAAGCAAATCATAGAAAAAGCACAAGTAGATTTAGCAGGTGACCAAGCGGCTATTTTTTTTGAAAGCACACATTTTAATCCTGTTATGATGGTTTTAGATATCAAAAATGAACAGGGTGAAATCTATGATTTATTTGCATTTAATGATGATAATCAGTTCTTGAAAGTGGAGAAAAATCATGCTGGAAAAGATGTTGTTTTTATAGAATTGCCAGGGCTTTGGAATGGTGGAATGGCAAATTGGAATACTTTATTTGTTGAGATTGGAAATGAAGTTTTTAGCCCCGTAAAAACAGTATTGGATTTAATTAATCCTAGTCACTTATCAATGGACTAGATTTTAAACTCAGGATTCCCAATTTTATTTTAATCTTGACTTAGAAATTCGTAGTAGTAATATTCGATTTTTCAGTTAAGCTTCACTCTTTCTTTGTAAATTTGAAAAAATCATTAAAAAATGAACGTTCCAGTTACGATTTACACAGAAATGACGCCAAATCCTTCAACAATGAAGTTTGTGGCAAACAAATACCTCTTAATCTCGGGAGATTCTGCAGAGTTTACCTCGCGAAAAGAAGCCAAAGGATTTTCTCCACTAGCAGAAGCACTTTTTGATTTCCCCTTTGTAAAAAATGTATTCATTGCTGCAAATTTCATAACGATTACAAAAACCGACAACGTTCCTTGGGATTTTATCACAATGGAATTAAGAGAATTTATAAAAGAATGGATTTCAAATTCCAAAGATGTTTTAATTCAAATGCCTGCTC
>JBIKOE010000007.1:0-54022 GCA_044358215.1 Crocinitomicaceae bacterium | reverse complement strand
CTGCACATGCTACAGAAAAAATATCAACATTAGAAGACATCAGTATTTTTACTATTGATGAAGATGTAAAATTAGTAGAAGTTTTAGCAAAAATGTTGGAGAAGTATGCTGGAAAAGAAGCTCCTAATCATAAGATTGAATTACCAGCTTTAGAAAAAGAAATGGGGGAAATTGTCCCGAATTACGACAAAGACCGTGTTTACGGATCTGATGTCCGCAAATTATTTCAATGGTACAACTTGTTATTAAAAGCAGATCTCTTAAAAGCAGAAACTGTGGTTGAAGAAGGTGATGCAAGCGATGAAACCCTAAAAAAAGTTAAAATTAAAAAAGAGGCTGTTTCAAAAAAACCAGTGAGTACTGGAGCACCAATAAAAGCATCAAAATCTTTAAATAGCAGGAAAGTAGCTCCTGTTAAAACTGGAAGTTCAAGAGGCAAATAACTGATTTTTCGAAATGCCCGAAGCACTATAGTTTTATACCTCAAAATAATGCTATTTTTTTTGAAATTAAAATGAAAAAATTAATCATCCTTTGTGGAATTCTATTATTTACGAGTGTCGATCTAAAAGCTAATTCACGTTTTGTAAGAGTAATGTTTAATCAAGATGCTTCTAATTCAGCAACGATCATCTGGGATCAGAACACTGGGACTTTTTTAAATTTTTACATTGATACAATAGAACCTTCTATAAATAATTACGTCAATTCTTTTAAGCTATCAAGTGTCAATTCAGCAAAAGGAATGAATAACCATATTATTCGACTAAAAGATTTAAAGCCAAATACACGCTATTATTTTATAATCCAAGATTCGGATGGATTCAATAAAACATATTATTTCTCAACAGTTTCTAATTCTTCAGATACTAAATTGAGTTTTATTGCCGGAGGAGATTCAAGAGACGGAAGAGAAGTCAGAATTAAAGCAAATAAATTAGTGGCTAAATTAAAGCCTCATGCAGTTTTATTTAATGGAGATTTTACAGGATTTGATATCGATAATCAATGGTTAGAATGGTTTATCGATTGGGAATATACGATTTCCGGAAATGGAAGAATTTCTCCACTTGTTGTCACACGAGGTAATCACGAGTTAAGCAATAAAGTAATGGTTGAGCTTTTTGATTGTCCAAACAAGAAAATCTATTATGAAACAAACTTTGGAGGCAAGCTCCTAAATCTTATTTCCTTAAATTCTGAAATTTTGAAAATCGGGCCTCAAAAATTTTTCCTACGAAAGACGTTAGAAGAACATAAGGATTATTATTGGCAATTACCTCAATATCACCGACCAATAAGAGCACATGTTGCAGCAAAAAAAGAAATGCAAACGCAGTACAAGAATTTTGTCCCCTTATTTGAAAAGTATAAAAATGTGAGACTATGTCTAGAAAATGATTCTCACACCTGCAAAGTTACATGGCCAATTGTCAGTTCTTCTGGTCCGCTCTCAGATGAAGGATTTGAAAGGAATGATGAAAAAGGAATTGTTTATGCTGGAGAAGGATGTTGGGGCGCACCATTAAGGGCAGCAGACGATTCAAAATCATGGACGCGCGATGCAGAAGGTGTAAATCAATTTAATTGGATTTTTATATCAAAAGAAAAAATTGAATTGAGAACTGTTTTGTATGAAAATGAAAATGAAGTAGGAGAATTAAGAGAAGAAAATCGTTTTGAAATGCCTTTGAACTTAAAATTATGGGGACCAAAAGCAGGAACACTTGTTGAAATTTTTCCTCAAAAATAAGTCAGAAAAATATTCAAATTGTTCGTATCTTTTGTTTTTTGAATCAATGAATTATCTTAATTTTGTTCCATGTCTGATTTTATAGTTTCTGCACGTAAATATCGCCCACAAACCTTCGATACTGTTGTCGGACAGCACGCTATTACAGAAACTTTAAAAAAAGGAATTCAGAATAAGCACCTTGCTCAAGCATTTCTTTTTTGTGGGTCTAGAGGTGTGGGAAAAACAACAACTGCTCGAATTTTAGCAAAGACAATCAATTGTTTTAATCGAAGTGAAGCAATTGAGGCTTGTGATACCTGTGATTCTTGTATTTCCTTTAATACTGGGAATTCATTAAATGTATTTGAATTAGATGGAGCCTCCAATAATTCCGTAGACGATATCCGTAATTTAATTGACCAAGTTCGCATACTTCCGCAATTAGGAACACACAAAATATTTATAATTGATGAGGTTCACATGCTATCAACTAACGCATTTAATGCTTTTCTAAAAACCTTGGAAGAACCACCCAAACATGCTATTTTTATTTTAGCGACGACTGAAAAACATAAAATAATTCCAACAATTCTCTCACGCTGCCAAATTTTTGATTTTGGTCGAATTCGCGTGAAAGATATGGCAGAACACCTAGCTCAAATTTCCCTCAAGGAAAACGTAAGTGCAGAAAATGAAGCATTGCATATTATTGCAATGAAAGCAGATGGCTCTCTTCGCGATGCCTTGTCAATTTTTGACCAAATCGTAACATTTGCTGGAAATAAAATAAGCTATTCTAATGTAATTGAAAACTTGAATATCTTAGATTATGACTATTACTTCAAACTTACTGAAGCAATTGAAAAAGAAGATATTTCAGCAACACTTATTATTCTTAATGAAATTTACGAAAAAGGTTTTGATGGTCATAATTTTATCATTGGACTTGCGGAACATTACCGAAACTTATTAGTCTGCAAAGACGAACGCTCAGCAAGTTTACTAGAGGTGCCAGAAGCTATACAACAGCGATTTATTGACCTATCAAAAGAAATTGATTCTCCTCGCATTCTACGTACGCTAATGGCTATTAGTAAAACGGATACTGAATTTAAATCTTCAAAAAATCAGCGTTTACTCATTGAAGTAACACTCATGCTCTTGTGTTCTCTTAAACAAGAGAACGAAAAAAAAAATCCCTGACGGATCGCATTGATATTCTTCCTTCTGCAATTCAAACATTGCGAAAAAAACAAAAGGTCGAAAAACCAAAGGAAACTCCAGTAAAAAAAGTAATAGAAAAAGAAGAGGAAACCCTAAAAATTGTTTCTGAACCTAGCGGAAAATTAAATCAAGTTCATTTATCTATTAAAAAAATTATCGAAAACGATAAAAAGAAAATAGTAGATAAAAACAATGAAAAATTACCTGAAGAAACATATTCAATAGAACATCTAAAAATGTATTGGCAACAATTTGCATTTACAATGAAGGAAAAAGGAATGGAAACATTCTACCAAGCATTGGTAAAACGCGAACCACTTTTTATTGCAGAAGATAGATTTGGTGTTGAACTAGACAACAATGTTCAATTGGATTATATAAAGCAGCTTTTAACAGAATTTACTGATTTTCTGAGAACTAATCTTCAGAATTATAATCTTACAATTGAGTTAATCCTTACAGATAATCCACTTAAAGAAATAAAATACTTAACCGGAAAAGATAAATTTGCTGCAATGGCAAGTAAGAATCCAAATTTAAATACCTTAAAAAATATTTTCAATTTAGATATTGAATACTAAGCATTGAAATTAATGCATAAAATAGCGCTTTATTATGATGACACTAGCAGAAAAGAAGAAGTTACTTCTTTTATAAAAAGCTGGGGAAATGATGAAAAAGTTATTGCTATTTATACTTCTGGATCTACTGGAAAACCAAAAAATATTGAACTAGCAAAAGAAAAAATGCAGATTTCCGCAAGAAAAACACTAGAATATTTTAAGATTGAAAAAGGAAGTAGCGCGCTCTTATGTCTTTCTCTTGAAACAATTGCAGGAAAAATGATGCTTGTACGATCACTTATTGGAGAATTAAAACTTCATGTTGTAACAGTGTCAACTAATCCAATATTAGCGCTAAAAAACCCGATTGATTTTGTCGCACTTGTTCCTATGCAATTAGAAGCCGCAGTAGATACAGCTGTCGAAAAATTAAAGTCAATTAAGACTATTTTGGTTGGAGGAGCGTCTGTTTCAGAGGAATTAATTCAGAAATTAAAAGACAAAAAGATTACAGTATTTCAAAGTTATGGAATGACCGAAACAATTTCCCACGTTGCAATTCGAAAAATTGGATTTGAAACTGAAGAATACTATGAAGCATTACCAGGAATAATATTTAGTAGTGATGAACAACGTTTAATAATTGATTATCCAGAGGTATTAAGTGAAAAATTACGAACAAACGACTGCGTTAATTTGATTGATTCAAAACATTTTCAATATCTGAACCGCTATGATTTTATTATTAATACCGGAGGGATAAAAGTAAATCCAGAGGAAATTGAGTTAAAATTAAAACCCCTCCTCAAAAAACCTTTTTTTATTTGGTTTATGAAAGATGTTCATTTAGGACAAAAAATTGTTCTAGTAGTTCAAGAAACGATAAATCTTAAGTTGAAAAAAAAGGATTTCACTCACTATCTTAATAAGTATGAAATTCCAAAAAACTACTGTCAAATTAAAAATTTCGTGCTTAGTAAAAGTCAAAAAATTGATAGGATTAAGACAATGCAGACGATAGATTTTAAGCAATGGAAGATTATAGAATAAAATTATTATTTAATTCAAAATGACAAAAAAAGAAAAAGCTACATATATAATTAACGAATTGGAGATATTATTTCCTGAGACACCTATTCCTCTGAATCATTCAGATCCATACACACTCTTAATTGCAGTTCTATTATCTGCTCAATGCACAGATGAACGAGTTAATAAAATAACGCCTTTACTTTTCAAAAAAGGCCCTACTCCATTTGAAATGGTAAAATTAAGTGTTGAAGAAATAAAAGCAATCATTCGGCCCTGCGGACTTTCTCCAAAAAAATCACAAGCAATTTGGGATCTTTCCTCAATCTTAATTGCAAAATACAAAGGAGAAGTGCCAGTTTCATTTGAATTATTAGAGGAGTTGCCAGGCGTTGGACACAAAACCTCATCTGTTGTTATGTCACAGGCTTTTGGTTTCCCTGCTTTTCCTGTTGATACGCACATTCATCGATTATTAACTCGTTGGGGAATTAGCTCAGGAAAAAATGTAGTTGAAACTGAAAAAGCAGCAAAAAAAGTATTTCCAATTGAAACATGGAATAAGCTCCACCTTCAAATTATATTTTATGGTAGATTATTTTCACCTGCTAGAAGCCCTAAATTTGCAAATGATTATATTACTAGAAGTATTGGTACTGCTCGTGCTTTAAAAGAATTAAAATGATATTAACAAGTGTTCATAAATAGCACTCAAATCTTTTTATAAAGTAATTGCATCTTTATTTTTTTGAAGGATTTTCATTTGTTATATTTGTTGTATGGATCCAATGGAAAACAATCGCAAACCAATTTCACGTATAAAAAGCCCTTCAGTACTTAGCGGAGACATCGGAAAATTACCGCCACAAGCAATCGAAATTGAACAAGTTATTCTTGGAGCAATGATGTTGGAAAAAAGTGCGATAGATGATTGTGTTGAAATCATAAACCAAAATAGTTTTTACGATCCAAAACACCAAATAATATTTAAAACCATTCGCGACTTATTCGCATCAACAAATCCTGTAGATTTAGTAACTGTAACTTCTAGACTTCAAAAAAATGGAGAATTAGCAGCAGCAGGTGGCGCAGGATATATTTCATCGCTGACAAATCGAGTTGCTTCCTCAGCACACATTCAATTCCATGCTCGAATAATCACCGAAAAATTTATAAAAAGAGAACTCATTCGTGTTAGCAGTGAAATAATTCGAGATGCTTACGATGAAACATGTGATGTCTTCGAATTATTAAATAGTGCTGAGTCAAACTTGTTTCAAATTGCAGAAAACAACATGAGCAAACAAGCTCTCAGCATGAAAAATCTTCTTGGAGAAGCAATACAGGAAATAGAAAAAGCTTCAAAAAATAAAGATGGAATTTCAGGAGTAGCCTCAGGTTTTCATGATTTAGATAAAATTACTGCTGGATGGCAACGTTCAGATATGATTGTTTTAGCAGCAAGACCTGGAATGGGAAAAACAGCTTTTATCCTTTCTATGGCTAGAAATACAGCAATTGATCACAAAATGGGTGTTGCAATTTTTTCCTTGGAAATGTCATCCGTGCAATTGGTAAAACGATTAATTGCAAGTGAAGCTCGAATTGATTCAGTTAAATTACGAAAGGGAGAATTACAAGACCATGAATTCCAGCAAATGCATTCACGCATAGTTAATTTATCTAGTGCTCCAATTTTTATAGATGATACACCAGGATTAAGTATTTTTGATTTTAGAGCAAAATGTCGGCGTTTGAAAGCTCAACACAACGTAGAATTAATAATCATAGATTACCTTCAATTAATGTCTGCCAAAGATGGAAAAGGATATGGAAATCGAGAACAAGAAATTTCTACAATCTCTCGGTCTATTAAAGAAATTGCGAAAGAATTAAATGTTCCAATCATTGCACTTGCTCAGTTAAGTAGAGCTGTAGAATCACGCGGTGGAGAAAAGCGCCCTATGCTATCTGACTTGCGTGAATCGGGTGCTATAGAACAAGATGCAGACATTGTTTCATTTATTTACCGTCCAGAAACATATGGTTTAACTACCAATGACAATGGAGATTCAACGCAAGGAATGGCAGAAATCATAATTGCAAAACATAGAAATGGACAAACTGGTAGGGTTAATTTACGTTTTGTTCCTGAGTTTGCTCGTTTTGAAAATTTGCATGAATTAAGTGATCTTGAATTATCTAAACCATTGAAAAACAATCTTTCAACCTTTAATCAAGATTCAAATACCTATACTCTTCCCAGTAAAATGAATTCCTCGGACGATCAGAATGAAGAATTTAATCAAAATGAAGATGAGGACAATCCATTTTAAAATAATGCTAAGTCGATTTTTTTTATTCCTTTTAATCATTTTTTCAAGCCAATTAAAAGCTACTCAGCTATTAGTTCCAATGGACGAATCTCAAACAAATCATTTAAAAGCATACGGCCTTGCATTTTGGACTTTAGAAAATAGTATTACTATAGAATGGCTTTTAAATTATAGGGGAGGATCTTTTTTAATGCCTCATTTAAAATCAATTGAAGAAGAACTTATATTTCGAGGCATTCGCTATGAAGTTTTAGCAGAAGGGCAAGTCAACCAAATCAGATCACAAATTGCAAATCCAGATGTAAACATGGAAATAGTGCAACTTGAAAAAGCACCGAAAATTGCAGTATATACTCCCCCTGATAAACAGCCGTGGGACGATGCCGTAACTATGGTTTTAGAATACGCAGAAATAAATTATGAAAAAATTTACGATTCTGCAATTGTCATGGGAATGCTTCCTAAATATGACTGGTTGCACCTTCACCACGAGGATTTTACAGGTCAATACGGAAAATTTTATGGCTCTGCAAGATACCAGTCATGGTATCAGCAACAAGTAATTACAGCAGAAAAAAATGCTAAAAACCTAGGTTTCACAAAAGTTTCAGAGCTAAAATTAGCAGTTGCAAAGAATTTAAAAAACTTTGTAATTGGTGGAGGCTTCTTATTTACAATGTGTAGTGGAACAGATAGTTTTGATATTGGCTTAGCTGCACAAGGAACTGATATTTGCGAATCTATTTTTGATGGTGACCCATCAGATTCTCGCGCTCAAGAAAAATTAGATTTTAGTCAAACCTTTGCTTTCAAGGATTTTCATCTTATAAAAGACCCTATGGTTTATGAATATTCAGATATTGATGCAACTGATTTAAGAAATAATCGCGTAATTACAGAAGCGATGGATCAGTTTTCACTTTTTGATTTTTCAGCAAAATGGGATGTTATACCAACGATGCTAACGCAATGTCATGTTGATGTAGTAAAAGGATTTATGGGACAAACAACAGATTTTAGAAAGGAATTTATAAAGTCAAATGTGCTAATTTTAGGAGAAAATAAAGTTGCAGGAACAGCACGCTACATTCACGGTGAAATGGGGCAAGGAACATGGACATTTTATGGCGGTCACGATCCTGAAGATTACCAACATTTAGTGAATGATCCCCAAACAGATTTAAACCTTCACCCAAATTCACCAGGATATAGATTAATTTTAAACAACATTCTTTTTCCTGCAGCAAAAAAGAAAAAAAGAAAAACTTAATGTTTTTGTTGCTTATTAGAAAATAATAACTAAATTTGATTTATAGTTAGAACCCAAAGGGTTTATTTCTCCAAAATTTATCATATTAAATCACTAAATATTTTCACCGAACAATTATAGTTTAAATTAATTCTCAACTTGCTAGTATCTACAAAAAGCAGTTTGAAGCTGTATTTCTTAAAACTAAAAATCCTTAAAATAAAATAAATAACATGGGTGACACCACAACAAATGAAAATTCTGATTCCTCAGAAGAACAGAAAAATGACATCATTAATAACTCTAGTGAGGGCGATAATCAAAAAAAACAACGTACTCGTAAGATTGTAAAAAAAGAATTGCCAATAGAAGAAAATCTAACGCAGGACATAAGTAATGGTATCAAAGAAGAAAAAATTGATAAAGCATCTTCCGAAGTAACTACTGCTGACACTATCGAAGAAAAATCAAGTAAATCATCTGAGGAAAAGAATGATCAAAAAGTACGCGAGCAAAACGTAAGACAAGAGAGGCCAGTTCATAAATTTGATAATAAGCGACAAAATCAAAATAGACCTCATCACGCAAATCAACAAAACCAAGGGCATATTCCAAATGAAAATCCTGCTGAGAAATCAGATGAGAATTATGACTTAGTTGGTATTGTTACTGCAGAAGGAGTTTTAGAAGTAATTCAAGATGGCTATGGCTTTTTGCGGTCGTCTGATTACAATTATCTTCCCTCACCAGATGATATTTATGTTTCTCAAAATCAGATAAAATTATTTGGTTTAAAAACAGGTGATACACTAAAAGGAACAATCCGTCCACCAAGAGAAGGAGAAAAATTCTTCCCTTTGGTAAAAGTTGAATCGATAAATGGTAGACATCCATCTTACATTCGTGACCGTGTTCCATTTCAATATTTAACTCCTCTTTTCCCGTCGGAAAAATTCAAATTAACAGGACACAAGCAGGAAACACTTTCCACACGTGTTATGGATCTTTTTGCTCCTATTGGAAAAGGTCAACGTGGAATGATTGTGGCACAGCCAAAGACAGGAAAAACAATGTTACTTAAAGATGTAGCAAATGCAATTGCTGCAAATCATCCGGAAACCTACTTAATTGTTTTGTTAATTGATGAGCGGCCAGAAGAGGTAACAGACATGGCAAGAAGCGTAAAAGCCGAAGTTATTGCTTCCACCTTCGATGAACCTGCAGAACGCCACGTAAAAGTTGCTAATATGGTTTTGGAAAAAGCCAAAAGAATGGTTGAATGTGGTCATGATGTTTGTATTTTGTTAGATTCAATAACACGCTTAGCTCGAGCTTATAACACAGTTTCTCCAGCTTCTGGAAAAGTTCTTTCTGGTGGTGTCGATGCAAATGCATTACATAAACCAAAAAGATTCTTTGGTGCTGCTCGAAAAATAGAAAATGGTGGTTCTCTTTCAATCCTTGCTACAGCATTAACTGAGACAGGATCTAAAATGGATGAAGTAATTTTTGAAGAATTCAAGGGTACTGGAAATATGGAACTCCAACTCGATCGTAAAATATCTAACAGAAGAATTTATCCTGCAATTGACATTACAGCTTCTGGAACTCGACGTGAAGATTTATTAGTTGGAAAAGATGTCCTTCAGCGGATTTGGTTGATACGTAAATTTATTGCTGATATGAATCCTGTTGAAGCAATGGAATTCCTTAAATCACACATGGAGAATACCATATCCAATGAGGAATTTTTAATATCAATGAATAATTAATGAAATTACCCCTTAAGGTTGGACTGCTTGCAGCTGCAATTTGGATTTCAATAAAATTAGCAGCGTTTTATCTTTCTCTTTCTCTTGATGATCTGAGGGCATTTGTCTTTATCAATATGTTTATATTAACTGCAGCAATTGCAATTGCCTTGTATTTAGTTAAAAGAAAAGAAACAGAAAGTAATTTATTGAATGATGTTAAAAATGGAATGCTTGCCGGAGTGCCTTATGCAGTAATTGTTAGTGTCTTTTTATATTTCTATTACCAAAAAATATATCCTGCTTTTAACGAGAGTAAAATGAATGAGATTTCCATGAAATTATCCAAGCCACAAACTATAAAAGAAATTCAACGGGAAAACCCAGAAATGGAAAATAAATCAGTTGAAGAAATAAAAAGAGATATTTTAGCTAAAACTAAAATGGTGTATAATCCACAATTTACGATGCTGGTGTCGATGCTTTCATTATTGCTATATGCAACTCTGAATTCAATTGTTATTACCCTTATTTTCCGCCGCATCGTTTTTCGCAATTAAGGTCGCAGCTAGTTCGTCATAATTGATTCCATCAAAATTTCCAGATGACATCATCAAAAGAACATTGTTTGACCATGAGTGTGCGTTAAGAAAATTTAATACTTCTTTTGTATCGTTTAGTACGATAACATTTCCGCCAAAGCTATCAAAAACTAACTCTTTACTTATTGATTCTAACTTTTTATGATGTACAACTTCAGGACTATAATATACGATAGCTATATCTGCTTTTGCCATTGAATCCTTGTAATGGGGTAAAAATTCCTTTTTTAGTGATGAAAATGTATGTAATTCCATACAAGCAATTAGTTCTCTATTTGGATATTGGTGTTTTACAGCATTTGTTGTTGCCATTAATTTTGATGGTGAATGTGCAAAATCTTTATACATTACAAATTGTTTATTTTCTGCAACTTTTTGGAGTCTTTTTCCGGCGCCAGTAAAATCATTCATTGCAGTAAAAAAATCAGATGATTTAATGCCAATAGATTCAGCTAAGCGCATAGCCCCCATCATATTTTGTAAGTTATGTGGCCCAAATATTTGTAAATCGTAATTAATTCCGTCAAAAACCATTGTTGTACCCTGTAAATTAGGAGTAAAAACTGGTGTTTTGTAAGCAATTGTCTGTAAAGAAGTCTTGTATTTTTCTGAAAGCTTAACAATCTCAGAATCTTCTTCGTTATAGATTAACAAACCCTTTTTTTCTATGCAATTACAAAAAATATCGAACTGTTCTAAGTAATTATCAAAGGTTGGAAAAACATTAATGTGATCCCAAGCAATACCACTTAACAAAGCAATAGATGGTTTATACAAATGAAATTTTGGGCGTCTATCGATTGGGGAACTTAAATATTCATCCCCCTCAAGAATCATTATTTTGGCGGAATCTGTAAGTCGAACCATGCAATCATAACCTTCTAACTGAGCGCCAACCATATAATCGACATCAACTTTTAGCTTTTTACAAGCATGGAGTAACATAGAAGTTATTGTCGTTTTTCCATGACTTCCTCCGATAACAAGTCGAATTTTATCTTTGGATTGTTCATACAAGTATTCAGGATAAGAAAATATTGGGAGATTTAATTCCTTTGCCTTCAACAACTCAGGGTTATCAATTCTCGCATGCATTCCAAGAATTACAGCATCCAAACCAGGATGAATATTTTCAGTATTCCATTCGATTTTTTCTGGAAGAATTCCTTGTTTCTCCAAACGAGAAAGTGAAGGCTCAAAAATTTCATCATCCGAACCAGAGACAATAATTCCTTTTCGACTCAAAGCAATTGCTAAGTTGTGCATTGCGCTTCCTCCTATTGCGATAAAATGAACGTTCATATTGATTTCCTTTTTGCGAAAATAAAAAGAAAGTTAGGGTAGATTATATTGTCACAAATTAGTTACTGACAACCGATTATTGATTTACAATGAGAATAATTTTGATGAATCTGATGCGTAAGATTTCATACGACCTTTTTCGTTATAAATAAGGTAGACTGTTAAACCTAAATCGCGATTTTGTTTTAAAAAAGCCATTGTCTTTTCTTTACCCATCACCATAAAAGCAGTTGCAAAACCATCGGCTGTTGCGCAGTCTTTTGCAATAACAGTTGCACTCAATAAATTATGTGTAACCTGCAAACCCGTCTTTGGATCAATTGTGTGCGCATACTTTTTACCCTTAACTTCATAAAATTTACGATAATTCCCACTAGTTGCTATAGCTTCATTTGAAATTGAAAGAACTTCACTAATTGATCGTTCCTTTAAACTTGATACAGGAGTATCGATTCCTATTTTCCATTTTTGATTTTCACGGTTTAATCCAGAAACATAAACCTCACCACCTAATTCAATATAAAAATTAGAATATCCTTTTTTACGTATGAATTCAGCAATAACATCTACAGCATAACCCTGTGCAATCGCATTAAAATCTAATTTCACACGTTTATCTTTTTTTGTAAAATAAAGTAAGTTATTTTTAAATTTATAGCTAAATAATTTGTCTTTTTCAAAGGACACATAGGGTAAAATTGAATCTGCAGCAGCTTTCGACAATGGTGTTTTTTGATTCTTAAAAAATCCCCAAGCATCAATTAAAGGGAAAACTGTGGGGTCGAAAGCACCTTGAGAACGATCGTAAATAAATTGACTTTTTAATAAGCAATTTTTAAAATATGAGCTTGAATCTGAAAACTCAATAGTTTTATCTGCGGAATTAAATTTACTTATTTTTGAAGAAATAACATAAGTTGACAAAACTGAATCAAAATTTTCTAGAATAGTAGTGATTTGATTTTTTGTTATTGTAACATTTGGGCCAATTAATATAATAGAATAAGTTGTGCCTTGCGCCTTTCCGCTTATTGTATAAAATTTTTGACTAGTATCATTAGACGAGCATTTGCAAAATAACAAAGCTAGAATAACAAGAAAAAAACTACTTTTTGACAACATTTAATCCTGTTGATTCATTAAACCAAATAGTTTCTGTTATTGGGAGTCCATTTCTAGTGAAGGAATTTTTACCGCTTTCATTTGTTGTCTGCTCATAAACAACACCATAACCATTTGTATCTACAACAATACGACGAAGAACAACTGATGATACATAACCTTGTAAATTTTTTATTTTATATATAACTTCCGTCATTTTATTTTTTTCATACAAAACACCAGCCTCATTTTTTAGATAATTTGGAGTTGTTTCATAGTATTTCTGATAATCCTTCATTTTTTGAATTTTAGTAGACCTTGAATCAATCTCAGCTTTTAAAATAGAATCTTTTTGATAATGTGCATAATCAAGTTTATTAATAGTTTTTTGCTGCTCTTTATATCTATCCTCTTCAGACTCATGTCTTTCTTGCTCAATGATTAAAATACGATCTTTACTAATTTGAACAGCGTCCATTTGCTTTTCTAAACGTTCTGAATTCTCGTCATTTTGTTTCTTTTGTGTAATATCTAATTGATTTTTATTTTCACTAATTTCAGTTATAATTAATTCATTTTGAGCTATAACACTTAAATTTCTTTCATTTATGTCTTGGTTCAAAGTCGCAATCTGCTCTTGCATTTGATACTGACGTTGTTCACTATTTTTTTGTTCATTAGATAGTATAGAATCAATATC
Source organism: Crocinitomicaceae bacterium (assembly GCA_044358215.1). Lineage (GTDB taxonomy): Bacteria > Bacteroidota > Bacteroidia > Flavobacteriales_D > Crocinitomicaceae > UBA952. The sequence continues at coordinate 40,430 of JBIKOE010000007.1, read as the reverse complement.
GTTTTTTATCTCATTTATTTCAACCTGTGCATCTTGACTTTGAGATGCATTTATAGAACTTTTAAAATTTGTAGTATATTGTAAATCATTTTTAATAATTTCCATTTTGTAAGTCGCTGCATTTTCTTTTTTCTCCTTATTTAAAAGAATATCTTTATAGGCATCACTATTTTTACCAGTATAAATTTCTCCTGGTGCCAATAAAATCGTTCCTTGATCTTGGGTAGAAGCAGGAATTACTTTTTTTGGAATCACAGCAGACATCGGATTAATTATATTCTCTAATGAATCAATTGATTTTTTTAACTGAGCTAATTCATTTTGTAGAATAATTTTTTGATTAAGTATTGCTTTTTCTTGAGTGATTTTTAGCGAAGTAATTGCTTCCTGGTTTTTCTTTTTAGATTTTACCAAAAGATATGCTGTTTTTTTCATACTAAAATATGATTCCATTTGATTAATTTTATCGGTTAACTCAATTACTTTGGGGTCATTTACCCTTCCTCGCATTGGATCAGTCCTTAAAATTAATTTAGCTTTAGCATATCCATTTTGACCTAGCGCGAAATATTCATTTGCTTTAATTAGTTGACTATTAAACACCAGGTCCTCAGAATTCTTCACTTCGAGTAATTTAGTCTTTTCAGCCTTTAGTGATGAAATATATAATTGATTTGAACTTGAATTTGACAATTTTGAAGAAAGTAATTCTGCTTCATTATATTTTTCAATAGATAATTTTAAATTCTTTTCTTTTGAATAAGACTTGGCTTGCTTCAAAATATCTGTAAGATTTGAAATTATAGTTTCGTCATGTGTTTTAATGGCTGCACTATCAATAATTACTTTTGCTATTGGTGTATTAGAAAGTTTTAACTTTCCTTCAGCTTGAATAAGATAATTTTCGTCTGAAATTAGTTGCCTCTCCTCAAGATTCCACTTGTATTTCTCAGAATAAAAAGAATTAGAATTGTTTATGTTTGGGTATAAACTCTGTGAATATAAATTTATATTCATGTCTTTTTTTAATGGTATGTTATTTTGATACTCTCTTTCAAAATCTAAAGAAGATAAATCAATTAAGATTTTTTTTAAAATAAATCCATTTTTAGAAACAATCAAATCATAAGTGTCAGATCTTGGAATTTCTGCAGTTAATAAAAAAGTTCCATTAGATAAAGAAACTGACTTTGAAATAAAAACATCCTTATCCATTAAATACAATGTTGCACCAAAAAGATTTTCCTTATTTTCCTTATTTTGAACCTTTCCCTGTAAAGAAATTGAAAGGTCTTTTTGAGAATAAAAACGTGTAAAACTTAAAGAAAGTAAGAAGAAAAAAAGTATTTTTCTTATCATAAGCTAACGATTATTTTATTTTAAAAAAAAGTAAAAGTGTATATTTATTGAATTAATACAAAATTGCTAAAAAAAGACGGATTAAAAAAATGCTAAACATCAAAGATTTAAGTTTTTGGGAGAAATCACTTTATTTTGAGGGTCTTGATTTTACAATTATTGGTGCTGGTATTGTGGGACTTAGCACGGCGATTTTTTTAAAAGAAAAATTTCCTAGATCAAAAATTCTAATTTTAGAAAGAGGATATCTCCCAAGTGGAGCAAGCACTAAAAATGCGGGATTTGCCTGTTTTGGCAGCCCAACAGAATTGTATGACGATCTCTCAAAAATCAGTGATGAAAAAGTTTGGAATACTTTTAGTCTGCGCTATGAAGGATTAAAAACACTATTTGAGTTAATCGACGCAAAAAAAATTGGATACGAAAAATGTGGTTCATGGGATTTAATTTCAAAAAAAGAAGAGCTATTAAAAGATGATTTTATAGCATATATAAATGAAAAATCCTTCCAAATATGTGGCGTAAAATATATATATAGAGAGGATAAAATGGCTATCCGTAATTTTGGATTCCAAAACATCTATAGCACATATAGCAATAGTGAAGAAGGAACAATAAACACTGGAAAATTAATTTCTGAACTCTACAAAAAAGCCACTAATCTAGGTGTTCTTTCTCTTTTTGGGATTGAAGTAAAAACATTTGAATCAAATGGAAAGGAAGTTTTTTTAGAAACTAATTTTGGTGAATTTAAAAGCGCAAATAGTATAATTTGTACAAATGGATTTGCAAAACAATTTTTAGACGATGACATCCAAGCTGCAAGAGCCCAAGTACTTATTACAAAACCGATTTCAAATCTAAAAATTAAAGGTTCTTTTCACTATGATGCGGGTTACTACTATTTTAGAAATATAGAAAATCGTGTGCTTTTTGGCGGTGGAAGAAATCTGAATTTTGAAAGAGAAGCGACAGACAAATTTGGAACGAGTGAAGATATTCAAGATTCTTTGCTTCATTTATTGCAAACTGTCATTCTTCCAGATACTAAATTCGAAGTTGATTATGCCTGGTCGGGGATTATGGGAATTGGAAAAGATAAAAGTCCAATAATAAAAAAAACGAACAATAATGTCGCATTTGGTGTTAGAATGGGCGGAATGGGAATAGCGATTGGTGCTGAAGTAGGAAAATCCTTATCAAAATTGTTTTAACTTGAAAGATAAAAAAAAACAAGCTGAGTTTATTAATCCTATAGATAAGGATAAAATTAGCGAAAATCCGCATAGCCTTGAATACGGTCACCATGCTGGAAGCGCACTCATAAAACCAGAGGATCAAGGGAAATTAAAAAGTCGCTCAATCAATTCAATGGAGCAGCAAACAGACATGCAATTAGGTCAAATTTATGATCAAATGCAATTGCTTGCAGAACAGGCAAAAAAAATAAATGAGCGAAAGAAAATTTCAGAGTTTATTTACACTGCAGAAATGCGATTTGAACCGTTCATAAATCATACATACCATTTATACCAAAAAGAAACTGGCGTTTTTTCGCTCTCACTCGTGGGACCAAAACAATGGGGGAAATCAGGGGCAAATTTAGAGTTTGTTGGTACAGTAAAATTGCTAGCAGACCACACATGGGATATTTTAGAAAGAAACGAGAAATTTGATTTTTAACGTACAAACACCCATTCATTTTTACTTGATTGCCTTGCGTCGAAACTATAAGAATCAATAGAATATGACTTTAAATCATCAATATTATTTAATTGATTTTTTATAAGATAACGAGCCATTGCTCCACGAGCATGTTTTGCATACATCATTACGATTGTAAATTTTCCATTTTTATACTCCTTAAAAACTGGACTTATAATTCTGTTTTTTATAATAGAAGTATCAATCACTTTAAAATATTCTTGAGAAGCTAAATTTAAAATAATCTCCTCTTTATTTAGTGAATCTAACAAAAAGTGATTTACTTTCTGTTTCCAAAAAAAATACAAATTCTTAGAAGTAGCATTTGGGGAAAATTTTGTTCCCATTTCCAAACGATAAGGAAAAATCATATCACTTGGCTTAAGTAATCCATATAAACCTGATAAAATATACACGCATTCATTTGAAATCTCCTTTTCTCTTGCATTTAAGCTTTTATAATCTAAACCTCTGTAAACTTCTCCCGAAAAAGCATTAATTGCCTGCAATGCTTTACTATCCTTAGCGCTATAAATATCCCAAGTTTTAAAACGCTGATAACTTGATTCAGCAAGGTCTTTCGAGATTGATAGTAAGGATTCTAGTTCTGCTTTTGATTTTTCTCTTAAAGAAGCCACCAATAAACTTGCCTCATTTTCAAAAATTGGACTACTCGGAGAATTGATATCACCATCTCGTTCATTTAATGTTTTTGAAGGCGCTAAGAAAATCTTTATTGCATTTTTCATCTAAATGGAAAGGGATTACTAAAGTGACGACGCTATCTAAAAAAAAAGTCGCTTATTTCTAAACGACTTTAAAATTAAGGAAAACTAATTTTTAATTTTTTAATTTCTTAGTTAAATCGATAAGCATTGGAGTTGCAATAAGAAGTGATGAATAAGTTCCTACAACAATACCAACTAATAAAGCAAAAACAAATCCTTGAATTGCCGCACCACCAAATAAGAAAATAACAACCAATACAATAATTGTAGTTAAGGAAGTATTGATCGTACGAGATAAGGTTGAATTTAAGGCACCATTAATTTCAGTTTTATAATCAGCATCTTTCTTCCACGATAGCTCTTCACGAATCCTATCAAAGACAACCACAGTATCGTTTATCGAATAACCAATTACCGTTAATATCGCTGCAATAAAGGATTGATCAACATCCATATTAAAAGGAAGGATTCCATTAAATACAGCGAAAACTCCTAAAACAATCATAACATCATGAAACAAGGCAATAATTGCACTTAATGAATACTGCCATGTACCAAAACGTAATAGAATATAGGCAAAAATCATGATTAAGGACAAGATAATTGCAATAGTTGAGGATGAAATCAATTCATTTGACACGGAAGAGGAAACAAATCTTGAATCAGCTTCAATTTTATAAGATCCTAATTTAGATTTACATAAATCAAGACCTTTCTCTAATTTATCTTTTACCTTAGTTGTTGCTGTTTCATCAGAAACCAAGTAATTTGTTGTTATTTCAACGTAAAAATTACTGGATTTTGTCTTTACGTCAATTGAAGCGCCTTGCATCACTGAAGATAATTTCTCTTTTATAAATTCCATGTTATTATCCGCAGTTTTAGCGAATTTAACACCAAATGTTCTACCTCCAGAAAATTCTACAGAAGGCTTTAATCCGATAGTTAAAACAGCAAAAATCGAACCTGCAACCAATAATCCAGAAACCACATAATAAATATTCCGTTTCGAAATAAAGTTAATATTGATGTTCTTAAATGCGTTTTGCGTAAGCTTAGTTCCAAAGGAAATACCATATCCTTTATTTAACATCCAAGTAAATATTAATCTTGAAATTACCAATGCAGCAAAAACGGATGAGAAAATACCAATAATCAACGTTGTAGCAAAAGATTCAATTGGTCCAGAACCAAATATTTTCAAAACGATGGCTGTTAAGAGTGTCGTAACATTGGCATCAATAATCGAAGAAAGGGCCTTTTCGTAACCTGTTTCAATTGCTGCAGCAATGTCTTTTCCTTTTGCCTGTTCTTCTCGAATTCTTTCATAGACCAAAACATTCGCATCTACGGCCATACCAATCGTCAAAACAATACCCGCAATACCCGCAAGTGTTAAAACTGCTCCAAATGAAGCAAGCGTTCCGAAAATAAAAATGATGTTTGCAAATAAAGCAATATCTGCTACAATACCAGCTTTTCCATAATAAAGATACATGTATATAAATACAACAATCAATGCAACTGCGAATGAAATTAAACCTGCTCGGGTGTTTTCTGCACCAATTGTAGGTCCAACTTTTGTCTGTTCTTTAATAATACAAGGAGCAGGAAGTGCACCTCCATTTAACAAGCCAGCAAGATCTTCCGCCTCTTGAAAGGAAAAGCTTCCAGAAATTTGAGTATTACCAGTTGTAATAGCGTTTATTACTCGAGGAGCGCTATAAACAACACTATCCATTGTTATTGCTATAATTCTATCCTTATTGTCTGAGGTCATTCTACCCCATTCATCAGCACCCTCAGGTGTCATTTCTAAGTCTACTGTAATTTTTCCATCTCTTTGATCGTATCCTGTTCCAGCTTTAGCAATGTGCTCTCCATTTACGCGTGCTTTACCAGACTCAGGTATTTTACAAGCATATAAGAAATAAGCTGTTTTCTTAGATTTATCATCAATTTTATCTGGTTCTGCTGACCACATAAACTTTACATCTTCAGGGAAAACAGATGCAATATCACGTCGACGTAACATTGTTTCAACAGTTCCTTTATTTTGAACATCTACATAACCCATTGCAAATCCTCCAACGGATGTTACTAAATCAGTTAAACCTTTCTTCTCATCTGTTCCAGTTAAACTCAAAGACGAAGACTTCTTTTTTAGAGTATCGGAATTTTCAGTACTATCAGATACCTCAGAAGAATCATTAATCAATGATAAGTCTTTTTGCTCTTTTTCCTTAGAAAGGTTATTGGCTGTTGTCCATTGAATTTGAATCTGCTCTGGCATGTACGTTTCAAAGAACTCTAGATTTGCAGTTGATTGTAACTTTTTTGCAACAGTATATTCATCTTGAACTCCTGGTAACTCAATATATAATCTATTTTTAGCAGGATCTTTTTGGATGTTTGGTTGTGCTACACCGAACTGGTTAATTCGACGATTCATAATAATCTCAACGCCATCCATTGAAGAAGCAATTTGTGTTCTAAAATATGCTTCAACTTCAGAGTCTGTAGATCGAATTCCAAGTTGAGCGCCTTTCAATAAATAATTTAACTTTAATCCTTTGTTGATAATCTTATTTTGAGCGATAAAAAGACTCAAGAAATCTCCACCATTTTTTTTGTAGATTGCTTGTGCTGCCTCAAAAGGTTTGATAAACTTTAAATCTCTTGGATTCTTAGCATTATTTTTAATTAAATCAGAAATGGAAATTTCAAGCGTAACACTCATACCTCCAACTAAATCAAGACCAAATGCAAGCGAGCGTTTCTTAACCTCCGAAAAAGTTGAACCAATTAATGGATAAACCTTTTTTTCACCTTTTGAACGCAATATTTCATTTACGAATGCTGCTCTTGCTAATTCTTCAGATTCTGGTAAATTAAAATCTACAGTTGTGCTGTTTGGAAGAATTGCAATGCCGTTATTATCTTTGGCTTGTTTTCTTAGAGCTTGAACCTTAAGAATTGCTTCTTTTTCTGCTTTTCTCTCAACTCCACTTGCTACCCAAGTAAATGATAATTGATAAATACAAACAGCTGTTAACACAAGTGTAAACAACAAGAAAAAACCTTTTAAACGCATATTTTCTAAATTTTTAATTTCAATAAGGGTGCAAATATAGGATTTACATTGCTGAAAGCCAAATAAAATTGAAGTTTTGAATATGAAAATTTACCTGCTTCAGCTATTCTTTTTTAATGTATCGCAAAATTGGATAAGCGAATCTGAAAATTTAGTCCACGTGTCATTTAAAAGTAAATTTTCGATCTTTAAATTTTCTTCAACCTGAGTCAATTTATTTTCATTAAAAATCTCCTCTATTTTATTTTGAATAGCTAAAGGATTTATGTCATTCAAGATAAATCCATTTTTTTCATCAACAATATCTTCTGCTAATCCTCCAACATTTGAAATTAAAACCGGCAAACAAAAAGAGTTTGCAAGTGCTTGAATACCACTCTGAGTTGCTGATTTATAAGGTAAAACACACAAATCTGCTACGCTAAAATAAAGCTTGACATCTTGCTCATCAATAAATTGATTGACAAAATGAATGTTTTTATTTTTAGATTTTGCTATTAAGTCAGTATAATTAATTTCATCACCATAAACCTCACCAGCAATTAGCAAACTGAACTCATTACTTAAATTTGAAAATGCTTGCAATAGTAAATTTAAGCCCTTGTAATTTCTTATCAATCCAAAGAATAAAAGTATTTTTTTTGTGGGATCTAAACCCAATAAATTTGCAGCTTCCTCTCTCGCAATTTTTTCACCAAACTGATTGTAAGATGGATGCTTCAACAAGCAATGCTTCGCAGCTGGGTCAATAGCAAGTAAATCCTTTTTTACAGACTCAGAAAGGACAATAAAACCATCGTAAGACTTTACAAACATTTTATTAAAAAAAGAATCAAAAAATCTTTTTTCATGAGGGACCAAGTTATGAATAATTGCAATTTTTAAACATTTTTTCTTTAAAGATTTTGAGAAAAAAACATTCATAGGTGCAAAAAATGTCATCCAATAATTTGTAATAAAAATAGTAGGTGAAGATTGCTTGAGTTGCCTTACGGCGTTAAAATAACTTAAAGGATTAAAACCGGAAACAATTCTAGGATAACTTTTTGAAAGCTTATTGAGACTCAATTGTGTTTTTCCAGGAAATAAAAAATTAGGGTATTGTTTTTTAAAGGTAAATGCCTTCAAATCGCAGAGCTGTTCCATTGCGCTAACAACTAATTCACTGAAATCCGAAATGCCTCCTCGAAAAGGAGGAAGCGCTGAAAAAAAGACTACTTTATGTGTTGATTTTTTCATTTTAATCATTTGGATCTATCCCATTCTTGGTGCAATTTTCAAAAAATAAATCTAATTCTTTTCCTTTCAATCTAGTGCCATTTTGAAAAAATACCTCAGATATTTTTAATCCGTTTTTATCGTAGCTATAAACCCAAGTATGAAGATTTCCTATCTTAAATTTTGCTTTTTGAGCTATTTGCCCATTGGGATGGTATTCTAACCATTCACCATCCTTAAGTCCATTTTGAAAAACACCTTTTTTTTTTATTTTTCCAGTGCTAAAAAATTCAGTACAAAGTCCATTTAGTGTGTCTTTCTTATAATTTGAAATAGATAAAGGAATAAGAATACCATTTTCAATTTGACCTTCGGTATAATATATAATTTTTTCTCCGTGGAGTTGATTTTTCAAAAAACTTTCTTTGCTTGATAAAGCTCCAGAGGGTGTGAAATTTGACCAAACAGAATCTTTTAACTGATTTTTATAAAAGCCCTCTGATAAAACAGCTTCATTTTCAGAATAAAAAACGGCAAACGATAGATTTGAATTTGGAAAGTGTTTTATAACTGATTTTATCTTTCCGCTTTCATAATAATAAGTGAACTCTCCAATTGCCTTGTCATCTTTAAATTGACCTTTATAGATTAATGAATTACTTCCTGGATATTTTTTATTCCACAAGCCCTGTTTTTGACCTTTGGCGTCTTTTTGATTGACTTGTGAAACGCACAAAAATGGAAGGAAAAGTAGAAGAATACAAAGCAGTTTATTCATAGTAAAGCACTTAAATCAGAGAGAGAATTTAATGAAATATCGGGTTTTATACTTGTTTTTTCAGAAGTTAAAATCAATACAGTTTTCATTCCGAGTTTCTTTCCAAAGATAATATCAGAATCTGTGTCTCCAACCATAATTGATTTCTTAAAATCTACAGATGGAAATTCCTTTTTTGCCATCTGGGCCATCAGAGTGTTTGGCTTTCGCATTTTACTAAATTTATTTTTTAATTCAGTGGCGGCAAAAACTTTAGTGATGAATCCACCATTCTTTGCGATTTCTTTTTGCATTTGGGAGTGAATGTTCTCTAAATCACTTTCTGAGATTTTATTCAGTGCAACACATTGCTGATTTGTAACTACGAAAACATGACTGAATTTAGCGCATAAACTAGAAAAAGAAGATAAAACATCTGGACGAAAATGAAACTTTTCCCATTCTAGAACATAATCATTTATTGGTCTTTCATTGATTACACCATCGCGATCAAGAAAAAGCGACCAGCTAGAATCAATATTCCAATCTAAATTCATTCAGAAATTTGCTTTTCAATAAGGTACTGATTTCGTGTACTTGAGTTTCTTCCAATTAATTCTGATACAAAACCAACGAGAAAAAATTGGACGCCAATAATCATTGCTGCTAAGGAAACATAAAACTCTGTCCGCTCTGCTAATTTAAGTGCTGATTGATGAAAAAATAATTTATTAAGACCAAGATATAAAAGAAGTCCAAAACCTATTAAAAACATTAGCGTTCCCATTCCACCGAAAAAATGCATGGGTTTTTTTCCAAATTTACCCATAAATGCAACAGTCATTAAATCTAATGGTCCATTTAAAAACCGATTTAATCCAAATTTTGTAACTCCGTATTTTCTCGCTTGATGCTGCACAATTTTTTCTCCTATGTTTTGAAAACCTGCATATTTTGCTAAAGCGGGAACATAACGGTGCATATCACCATAAAGTTCAATGCTTTTTACAACAGAAAGTTTATATGCTTTTAAACCGCAATTGAAATCGTGCAAATGAATGCCTGTTATTCTTCGGGCTGCCCAATTGTATAATTTAGTTGGTAATGTTTTTGATAAAGGGTCGTGCCTATTTTTTTTCCATCCAGAAACTAGATCAAAATTATCTTCAACAATCATTCGATACAATTCTGGGATTTCTTCAGGAGAATCTTGCAAGTCGGCGTCCATTGTTATTACAACCTGTCCAGTTGCTAGTTCAAAACCTTTTTGAAAAGCCGCAGACTTCCCATAATTCTTTTGAAATTTTAAAGCTTTGATGTTCTTGTCTTTTAGAGCTAATTCCTCAATTATATTCCAAGAAGTATCAGTGCTTCCATCATCAATTAAAATAAGCTCGTAAGACAATTTGTTCTTGGTAACAACATCATAAATCCAGCTATGTAACTCAGGAAGAGATTCAGCTTCGTTTAACAATGGAATTACAATCGATAACTTATACATAGAACAAATTTAACTCAAAAATAAGATTTATATTTCGTTCGAAGAATGTTTTACTGAAGTTGCTTGTCTTCTACAATTTTATAAAACGAATGGATTGACCTAAATTTTGAATAATATAGATACCAGCAGATAAGGACTGTAGATCAATTTCCATTTTATTTGCTGCAACCTGAATGGTCTTTTGAATTTTTCCATTTAAGTCCCGAATATGGACATAACTATCTATTTCAGCGTTTTCAATTTTAATTTTATCATTAGAAGGATTCGGATACAAACTAAATTCCTCTTTGGTATTTTCTGAAATTTCTGAAGTATTATAATTACTTACCCAAAAATGATCAAAAGCAGCTTCAGTGATATTGATATTTGGATTCTCATCTGAAATAGTAACAGAAATTTGCATTGTATTATTGATCGTTAGCAAACCATTTATAGGAATACTTTGAAAAGAATAACTCATTTCATTTCCCTGAGGACCACCGATCTGATCGAGTAAAACGCTTGTTGAACCATTGGAAATAAATACTTTTAGGGTATCATCAAACTGACCTGGACCATGATAACAGAAAAAGGAACGAGCAAAATTAATGTGAGGATTACTCAGTGAAGTTAAATCCATTTGAGGTGAAATTAAAGTCGTGTAACCCTCATCTACATCGTCGAAATCTGGATTAAAATTTGAATCATTTCCTGTTACAAAACCAATTGATCCGCAGTCATAAGGAGCATCCGTTCCAATCATAGTATTATTTGTTGGATTAGGAATTCCACGTTCCCAAAGTCCAGTTGTAGCATTTCCAATGATTGTCCAAGAAAAATCAAATTCAAAATCATCATAATATCCTTTTTCAAGATATACGATTATTGAACCAGTTGAAGAATCTAGCTGCATATCAAAACAGGAAGTAACAAATCCCCATTTTCCAACTTGGATGTTATAAAAAGCACCATCTTGGTAATATAAAGTTAAAGACTCTTCTCCAATTCCATTAGTAATACCTTCGTGAACAAGCAAGGGATGAATTAATTTTATTTGTGCTCCTGAAATTGGAATTGTAGTTCCTAATTCATAAACTTTAATATCTAAATTGTAAGGAGGAATAGGAATTAATTCGGTATTTTGAATTACTATTTGACCTTGAATCAATGTAACACTTTCAGTTTTGGGAAAATACCCCACCTTTTCATAGGTCACATTATAAATTCCGGGAGAAAAAATACCTGTTGCATAGAAACCAGAAGAATTTGTTAAATCTGATTGATCATCACCGATAATTTTCACCAAAACATCATTTAAGGGTAAGTTGCTTTGTTGATCGGTGACAATTCCTTCGAGGTAAGCGGCCTTTTGATAAGTTGGACCTAATACAAATAATCCATTCGTAATATCAGCAGCTAAAGTGGTTCCAGATGGTAAAAACGGATAAACTCCCCAACATCCGTCGTAACTTATTGTTTGTCCTTCATAGGTATCGTATTCAGCAACTTTAATCATGTTATATGGATAAGTAATGTCGTGAATAACAACTCCATCAGAGTAATAACTTGTAATTAAATAATCTCCCATAACATGGGTATTGTGAGGAATAATTCCAGAGCCAGGGGAATTTTGAATGCGGTCAACTTCTACAATGTTTGTTGGATCTGAAATATCATAAGCGGCAAGAAAAGCCCCAGAAATTTCATCTGTCGTAAAAACATATTGCCCGTTTTCTGAAGGCCAAATATTATGCGTGAAACTGCTGGGCGTTGTTTTAGTTCCCAATAATAACGGATTCGCCTTATCGCTGACATCTACTAAACTAAAAAATCCAGCATAAATATTTGCCAAATACATGGTGTCATTTCGCACATAACCATCGTGACAATACCAATTATCAAAGACGCCAACTTCAATTGGTGCCATTGGATTTGTGAAAACATCTAAAATAATTACACCTCCATTGCCTCGATTTGCTCCAAAAACATACGCATAACCATTCTCATCTACAAAACAGGTGTGCGCAGATTGCCAAGGATTATTTGCAGGGCCCGTGTAAAGCGTTGTCGTTAAATTTGTAGCTTGTGGTAAAGGACTCAAATCAATGATTAAAAGACCATCTTCCGCCTCTGTGGTAACATATGCATAATCTCCATGTGAAGAGGGGTCCCGCCAAATAGAAGTAGAACCGGGAAGCCAAAACACCTCAATAGGATTCGTGGGAACTGTCACATCGACAATAGAAGTGCCTTTAGAGGTGCCTACAAGTGCATATTCGTTGCCAAGCTCATCCACGTAACCCCACACATCGTTTAAGTTTGCATCATGCAATTGCTGGTAATTAATGTGAGATAAAGAATCTACGTTTATTTGTGTCAACGCTTGGTTAGGCAGGAAAAGAAAAAGAGACAAAAATCCAACAAAAAGACATTTTTGAATTACTGATAAAAAAAAGATAGATGACTTCATAACACTAAAGAATAAAAATCGCAGCAATAAGTATAATCAATATGATGACTAAATATTGCCAAATATCGGGAAAATAAGTCCAAATCGCTTTTTTCCAATTCATGAAGTAAAGGTAGAAGATATTTTCAGTTACTTTTACTTACCTTAATTAAAAGTAAAAAAAAAAGAAGACCGAAGTCTTCTTTAATAACATGTGATAACAGATGAATTAATCAACAGACCAATCTCCGCCAAGTAACTCACAAGAAGCTTTTGCCGCTGCTGCTTCGTCCTTGTCAAGATCTTTGTATTCTACATCTTGAATAAACTCATTATCATCAAATGAACAAACGTAATCCTTCTTGCAAGAAGTAAGTGCTATAAGAGCAAATACTGTTAAAATAAATAAATTTTTCATAGTTTTTTTTTTATTAATAACCGGAGCAAATTTATGTAAAAAAAACCAATCTTAGACTTTTTTTTTAAAATTATTTAAATATTTATAAATTTCAATAAATTAAAAGCACAAAAAAGAGACCGAAGCCTCTTTAAAAAAATTTAACTTAGAATAAAATTATTTGATCTCGCAGTCAGTTGAAACCCCACTAATTGTATTATCCCCTTCATTACATATTTTCCCGGCATTACTTAAAGAAGTAGCTTTTATTGTTTCAGAGGCTGAAGATAATGGAGTAGTTACACCATTCACTGTGGCAGATAAATTACAAGTACAAGTATAATCTTTTAGGCAAGAAGTTAATCCTATAAGTACAAATCCTATCAAAATAATTTTTTTCATGTTTTTTTTATTTTATAATTAGTTCCACAAATTTGATTTAAATAAACTTAAAAATGTACTTTAGGATAAAAAAATACTTAATAAAATCAAAAAAAATGTCTTATCAATTAAAAAATATTTTTGATTATCAAAGTGCGATAGAAAAGGCACTTATTAAACCGGAAACTTTTTGGGGAGAAATTGCAGAAAATTTTTACTGGTTTGCTCCATGGAAAAAGGTAATGGATTGCAAGATGGAAAAAGCAGAATTCGCCTGGTTTCAAGAAGGTAAAACTAATATATCCTACAATTGCTTAGACCGCCACTTAACAGAAAGAGGAGCGCAGACAGCTCTTATTTTCGAACCGAATGATCCAAAGAAAAAAGCACAGCATATTTCTTATTCCGAATTGCATGCTCGCGTTTCACAGATGGCAAATGTGTTAAAAGCAAATGGAATTGAAAAAGGAGATCGTGTTTGTATTTACCTTCCCATGATTCCAGAATTGGCGATCAGTGTGCTAGCTTGCGCAAGAATTGGCGCTGTGCATTCTGTAGTCTTTGCAGGTTTTTCAGCAACTGCTCTTGCTTCACGTATTCAAGATTGCACTTGTAAACTTATAATAACTGCAGATAGTGGATTTCGCGGAAATAAAGAAATTGATCTCAAAATAATCGTTGATGAAGCTTTACTTTCGTGTCCGAGTATTACTAAATCCTTGGTTGTAAAACGCACGCATTCGACCATAAATATGCTTTCAGAACGCGATAATTACCTAGAATATGAACTTCAAAAAGTTTCTACTATTTGTGAAGCGGAAATTATGGATGCAGAAGATCCCTTATTTATTCTGTATACTTCTGGTTCCACTGGAAAACCCAAAGGAATGTTGCATAGCACAGGAGGATACATGGTTTACGCAGGCTATACTTTTCAAAATGTGTTCGATTACCAAGACAAAGAGGTTTTTTGGTGCACAGCAGACATTGGCTGGATAACTGGGCATTCATACAGTGTTTATGGACCTTTGTTAAACGGTGCAACTACTGTACTTTTTGAAGGTATTCCCTCCTACCCTGACTTTGGACGTTTTTGGGAGATTATTGACAAGCACCAAGTAAATCAATTTTATACTGCACCAACTGCTATTCGCTCGCTTGCAAAAGAAGCACTTTCCTGGGTAGAAAAATATGACTTGTCAAGTCTCCGTATTCTCGGTTCTGTTGGAGAACCAATCAACGATGAAGCATGGTATTGGTACCACAAAAACATAGGGAAAGAAAATTGCCCTATTGTTGATACGTGGTGGCAAACAGAAACAGGCGGAATTTTAATTTCACCCCTTCCAAATATAACAAAACTTAAGCCGGCCTTTGCAACTCTTCCTTTACCGGGAATACAAGTTGCTCTGATGGGCGAAGAACAGCACGAATTAATTGGAAATGAAGTAAGCGGAAGTCTTTGTATAAAATTCCCGTGGCCTTCTATTGCGCGAACTATTTGGGGCGACCATCAACGCTATCTGGAAACCTACTTCACCGCTTTTCCGGGATATTATTTTACTGGAGACGGCGCATTGCGTGACGAAGACGGATATTATCGCATTACAGGTCGCGTGGATGATGTTATCATCGTTTCTGGACATAATTTAGGAACAGGCCCCATTGAGGAAGCGATTAACGATCACCCTTTAGTTGCAGAATCTGCAATTGTTGGTTTTCCACACGATATAAAAGGCAGTGCACTTTATGGGTTTGTTATTTTGAAAGAAGAATATACAGATCATGGAACGCTACGAGAAGAAATCAATCAAATCATTTCAGATCAGATTGGTCCTATTGCAAAATTGGATAAAATTCAATTTACAAGTGGACTTCCCAAAACACGCTCCGGAAAAATAATGCGCAGGATTCTTCGAAAAATTGCAGAAGGAGAGCTCGAAAATTTCGGAGACATCTCTACCTTGCTCAATCCAGAATTGGTTGCGGAAATTCTGAAAGACAAGCGCTAAATTAGTCCAAAAAAAAAGCGGACTTTTCAGCCCGCTTTAAAAAACTATTTAGAATATTTTATTTTTTGATAACTACTTTCTGTGTAGAAACTGAAGTACCATCGTTAATTGTTACGAAGTAAACTCCTGAATTCAATGAAGCAGTATTAATAGAAGTAGATATTCCATTTAACGCTTGTGTTTTAACAACTTTTCCGCTAACATCCAATAGCGTAAGAGTAGCTGAAACTTCTTTGTTTAAAGAAATATTTATTACTTCGTTAGCAGGATTAGGAAAAACTCTTAGTCCAAGGTTATCTTCAACTTGATTAATACCTGCAGAAGGGTCAAAATTCATTCTTACCATTGGAGTTGAAGTAGTATAATACCAAGTATTATCTGTCATATCATAGTAATACGAAGTACTTGCTTCTGATACTCCAGCTGTGGAAATAATTAAGTCATCTGTTGCTCCACCATCACCATAAGAACCTAAAACAACTACATAGGATACACCAGCACTCAAAGGAGTAGCACCAGCACCAAGAGCCAATGTAATTTTTTGGCCAAGATCAGCATCTGTTAATATATAAGGTGCAGACTCATCAACGAAAACAAAAGCTGCTGCTGTTGTTGTAGCTGTTGGATCAACAGAATATAGTTTAGCATAAACCTCAGCACCCACAACAGCACCTTCATCAATATATGCATCAATTCCTGAAAGATTTGCTGCAGCATAAATATCAAAGACATTTCCAGCTTCAAAACCATCTCCAGCATTGTAAGTACCATTTGTAGCAGTTCCTTTATCACGAGCATAAATAAAATTGTTGACAGAAACAGAAGCTGCAGCAAGTATAGAATTATCAGCTGGTACAGCATCAGTTGCTGAAGAGGAAACAGACATATTAATTACATGCGTTGCAACAATTGGAGGAGGTGTTAAAGCACCTGTTAAACTGATTGTGTCAGTAGCACCCGTTAATACTGCTTCAGGAGCTGAACTTCCAGACCAAACACCACTAGCTAAAGCAGCTGTAAAAACTACATCATTTTGATCTAAGGCACCGTAATTTTTTACTATACCAGCAACATCAAGTGGTGCTAACTGAGAAAGCGGTATTTGATAGTAAGGTAATCTAGCACCCCAAGCACCTGTAGAACCCCAATATCCTCCTAGCATCACTAAGTCATTGTCTTCAGGAACAAATAAGGCAACATCATCAACTGCCCAATACCAACCCCACCAATCATGGTCGTTGTAATAAAAACGAATTTTTACTTGAGCTTGATTACCCGCTATTGAAGAAATATCAATAACAGTTTGTTCAGGGTTTCCAGCATTTTGATTTGGTAAAGAATAGTCATTTTCGTTAGACATCTCAAAATCAGTCCAAGTTGCACCATTGTCAGCAGAAACACTTACGCCTCTGGTATCATGCCACCATCTAAAGTTATGTTGGTAACGCAAACGAACTACAGGTTGACCCGTTAAATTAATTGTAGCAGAAGTTGTAGCAGTTGTTACAATTGGAGAACCATCAAAATCAGATGTACTATTCGCATCAGAATTTACAAATAAAAAACCATTTGCTGCTGTAGTTGAAGCAAAAGGACTTAAAATAGTAACGGGAATAGCTGCTGGATCTGAAGAAAATTCCCATCCAAGACCAGGAGTTCCTGCTGTATTGTTGATAACCCAATCAGATGGTGTATTAAAACTATTAGACCAAAGAATCGTTTCCTTCGTGTTTTGAGTCAACTTAGAAGGCTTAATTTGTCCAACAAGGTGACTATTTTTCCTCTCTAGAGGTGAAAAATTTGAGTTTTGTACCTGTGCAGTAAAAGCACTAGCAGTAAAAAAACCCAATAAACAAATGTAAATTTTTTTCATTTTTTGTTTTTTAAGTTTAAATTTAGATTAATTATATATTAAACGTAAATTTATTAAATAAAAATTAAAAAAAAACTAAAAATCTCTAAAAAATAAAAAATTACATAAAGTTATAATATTTTCTTTTGAATTAGAAGTTTCAATCTTAGCAAAAGCACTAAAAGCTAAATCATTGTGTTTTTTCATCGTTTCTTCACAAATAGCTTTAACATTCAGGTTGTTATAGATACTTCGAGTTTTTAAGACCTTCTGTTCTATGTTTACTTCATTAAGAAGAAAATCCAATTCTTTGCGTTCTGTATCAGTTGCCCTAGATCTTGCAACAATAGAAAGAAGTGTTTTTTTATTACAGATTACATCCCCACCAACTTGCTTTCCAACTTTTGAGGGATCACCGTAAAGGTCTAAGATATCATCTTGTATTTGAAATGCCAAACCTAAATGAAGGCCGAAATCATAAATATTCTTTCTGTTTTCTTCTGAGGCATTTGAAATAATTGCTCCAAATTGCAAAGCACAAGCCAACAAAACAGCAGTTTTAAGTTGAATCATAGTGAGGTATTCTTGCTCAGAAACCTCGAATCTATTTTCAAAATCCATATCCAATTGCTGCCCTTCACAGACTTCAATTGCTGTTTTATTAAAAACTGAGAATAAAGTAGACAAAATATGAGCATCATAATGAGAAAGCAACTGATAGGCCTTAACAAGTAAAACATCACCAGAAAGAATCGC
Source organism: Crocinitomicaceae bacterium (assembly GCA_044358215.1). GTDB lineage: Bacteria > Bacteroidota > Bacteroidia > Flavobacteriales_D > Crocinitomicaceae > UBA952. Next base: position 22,243 of record JBIKOE010000007.1, on the reverse strand, counting down.
ACTATTTGAATTCCATTTTTCATGAACCGTAGCTTTCCCTCTTCGAAGAGGAGCAGCGTCCATTATATCATCGTGAATAAGCGAAAAATTATGGAACAACTCAATTGCAATAGCTGCTGGCATTAAATTTTCTTTCTTCTCCCCGAATAATTCTCCAGAAAGGATTGTCAACAATGGGCGCATACGTTTTCCACCAAGAGCTAAGAAATAACTCAGCGGATCGTATAAATTTTTAGGTTCATTGGGAAAAGAAATACCTGCGATTTCATTTTCAATTAATTCAGAATAATCGTTGATAAGTTTCATTTCTGTTTTGCCAGTTGAAGAAGGTATTTTCCGTATCCACTTTTAACAAGTGGTTCTGCTATTTTCTTTAATTGCTCTTTAGAAATAAAACCATTGCGGTAGGCAATTTCTTCAATACAACCAATTTTTAAGCCCTGACGTTCTTCAATAACTTGAACAAATTGCCCTGCTTGCATAAGTGAAGAAAAAGTACCTGTATCGAACCAAGCAGTACCTCTATCTAAAATTGCCACTTTTAATTTTCCTTGCTTTAGATATGCAGCATTAACATCTGTAATTTCATATTCTCCTCTCTCAGAAGGCTTTAGATTCTTGGCGATTTCAACTACAGAATTATCGTAAAAATAAAGTCCAGGAACTGCATAATTTGATTTTGGCTTAAGCGGTTTTTCTTCGATGGAGATTGCCTTCATTTCAGCATCAAATTCAACTACACCATAGCGTTCAGGATCACTAACATGATACGCGTAAACAACACCACCTTCAGGATTATTATTTTCTTTCAGTAAAGTATCCATTCCAATTCCATAAAAGATATTATCTCCTAAAACTAAGGCAACCTTATCCTTGCCAATAAATTTTTCACCAATTACAAAAGCTTGTGCTAAACCATTCGGAATTTCTTGAACGGCATAGGAAAAAACACAACCCAATTTTGAACCATCACCTAAAAGTCGTTCAAAATTTGGAAGATCAATAGGAGTAGAAATGATGAGGATCTCAGAAATTCCAGCACTCATTAAAATTGACAGTGGATAATAAATCATGGGCTTATCATAAACAGGAATTAACTGTTTACTTAAAGCAAGTGTTAACGGATGCAAGCGAGTTCCAGAACCTCCAGCTAATATAATTCCTTTCATTATGAATCTATTTTTTTATCATTTTCTTCCGATATTGGAAGTGAATTCCAATCAATATCACTATCTTCATTATACGCCTCAAAATAGGGTTCTTTAAAGGACTTTGTTGTTATTAGTTTATCCATAGAAAGTAACAAAGCTGGCAATAAAACAAGATTATTAACCATTGCTACAAGTAAGGTAATTGAAATTAATATACCAAGCGCTTGTGTTCCACCAAATTGTGAAAATGCAAAAACAGAAAATCCACAAAATAAAACTATAGAAGTATAGAACATCCCAAGTCCAGATTCACGAATTGCAATGAGAACACAGTTTTTTAAATCCCAATGTTTATTTTTTAGCTCCTGCCTATATTTAGATAAAAAATGAATTGTATCATCAATTGATATTCCAAAAGCAATACTAAAAATAAGAAGTGTAGATGGTTTGAGTGGGATGCCAAAAAAACCCATAATCCCAGCTGTAACAATCAAAGGAATAATATTTGGAATCATTGAAATAAGCACCATTCTCCACGAACGAAATAAAAGCGCCATTAGTACTCCAATACAAATTATAGCAAAAATCAAACTTGAAATAAGATTATTTACTAAATAACGTGTTCCGTCAGATGCTACAACAGATACTCCAGTATAAATAACATCAAAATATTCTGCATTAATTGCTCTTCGTAAATTAGGCAAGAAATCATTTTTTAAATAAAATCTACGGATAAAATCTGGATTATTTGAAAACTGAGTTTCTAGCTTTGGGTATTTTTGAGCATAAATAGCTCCAACTTCACTAGCAATTGAACTATTAGCTTCAAAAATTGAGTCGATATAATTAGATCGTTTTTTCTGATTAGATGCTTTGCTAATTTTATAAAAGCGCTCAATTTCTTTTTTGGTTGGATTTAAAATCTCATCAACCTGAATCTTTAAACTATTTACTTTATCATACACTTCATTTGAACCAATGTCTTTCATTTGAGAACGAATCCTGATTGTGCAAGTCGATGTATCTACAAGTTCTTTTAATGAAAACCCACCACCATTGATATTGGAAACAGCTAAATCATCTACATATTTTTTTAAACGTAAACGATCTCTATTTGCAATAAGGGTATATTTTTCTGGGTTATTTCCGTAATAAGACATGTTAATAAGTTTTACAAAATCAACAGGAGAAATACTACGGGAAAAAAGAGAATCATTTTGCAAAAGGGCTTGGATTTCGGCGACTTTTGTAAGTGTTGACTTTGTCATTAGTCGACCAGATTCTTTATAGGAAATCATGATTTCAAAAGGAATTGCACCACCAAAATGTTTTTCCATAAATTTAACATCCTTGTAAATTGAATCCTCTTTTGGTAAATCAGAAGTTATATTTCCGGTAAGCTTAATTTTTGTTAAGCCATAAAGACTAATAAGAACAATAATTAATGAAACAAAATAGATTAATTTTCTTCTTTTTTGAACTATTTCGACAATAAAATTTAACATTCCAACAGCAAATTTTCTATCTAAATGTTTAAGATGTCGAGCTTTTGGCGGATTAAAAAAAGAAGTTAAGATAGGTAAAATACAAAGAGACAATAGGAAAACCATCATTATATTCGTGCTAGCTACTATTCCAAATTGCATTAAATGATTTGAGTTTGTAAAAGCAAATGTCAAAAATCCAATTGCAGTTGTAAAATTTGTTAGAAAGGTGGCTGTTCCTATTTTCTGAATCACTAAAGACAATGCTTTTACTTTATTTCCATGTTCCTTCATTTCTTGATGAAACTTGGTCATTAAAAAAATGCAGTTAGGCACACCGATAACAATCATTAGTGCTGGTAGGAGTGCCATTAAAGAAGATAAACGAAATTCTAAAAAAACGAGGGAACCAAGTGACCAAATTACAGCGATGCAAACAACAATAAGGCAAATTAACACTACTCGAATTGAGCGAAAAAAAAGAAAAAGCAAACAAGAAGTTACAAGTAATGAAAGGCCAACAAAGAAAACCATCTCACCTAAAATTCTTTTAGAAATAAGCACACGCAAATGCGGAAGACCTGCAAAGTGAATTTTTCCGAAATTCGGTTCATATTTTTGAGTAAGCTTCTCTATATCCAAAATAACATTCATTTTGGTTTTATCAGACAAAAAAGTTTCATCAACAGCAACCATCATTAAGGAAACATTTCCTTTTTCACTGTACAGAAGCCCTTTATACAATGGATTTTGCTTTATTTCTCGACGGATTGAGTCGATTGATTTTTCCTGAAATGTAACATCGGAAAATATACGATTAATAACAAATTTTTCAGCGGCAGTGTCGTTGTGAATTGTAAAGAGGGTGGCCTCTGAAATAACTGATTCTACGCCATCAAACTGAAGTATGGAATCTCCTAATTCTTTCCATTGTAAAAAATTTTCTTCTGTATAAAGAGAATCTGTCTGAATGCCAATTATCAGCGCACCACCGTCTTCACCAAAGAGCGCTTTAAATTTTTTGTAATTCTCAGTAGTAGGGGAATTTTTTGGTAAAACAATCCCATACTTATTTTCTAACTTAAGACCTGTAAAAGCAAGATATGCAAAAAAAACAGTAATTAAAGTAATAAGACCTACTATGAAAAATCTATTTCTTAAGATAAAATCCGCAATTTTTTTCCACATGTTTGAACTCTTTTGTTTTTATCTCTTGGAGTAAAATTAAGTAAATTGCTTGTATTACCCCGAAAAATTTCGCTTAGAAAATTATAACCAACGAAATAAATCATCAAACATTCCTTTTCCCCATGGAGTGTTACCATATTCTTTTTCAATTTTTAAACGAAGTTCTAGCATTGAAAAAACTTTGTTTTTTCCAATTGGCAAATCAAGATCTTCATTTTTTGGAGAAATAAGTTCTACACTTTTAGCAAAATAAATAATTCCCCCATCTTCTGTTGCTAAACCTAAAATTGTTCCTGGCAAACCACAAAATCCTTCTGGACCAACACTTGGAATAAGCGCTGAAGTGTACCATGCATAAATTCTTGTAGTATCATTTTTTTGGTAGATTGCTTTTCTACAATCATAACCACTTATTACACGCTTATTATCTGTGATTTTCCATTGGCGGCTAGGAAGAGAATCTAAAACATAAACACTTTGACCATAAAGTCCTAAAATTGTCAACTGACTTTTTTTCTTCAATTGCTGGTAATAGGTATTTTTAGTTGTCATCCATGCCATATCATCGGCACCTGTATTTTCTTGCAATATCTTAAATATTGAACAGGTATCGTTGAAAAAAAGCACGAATTTCTCTGTTCTTATCTTATTAGATTCGTTAATCATCCGCTTCATGCGCTTATCCGTAAATCGTTTTTCTAAGTTTGTACGGCGTTCAAAAATAATTTTCCCACTTTGAGCATATTGAGAAAAAACAGGGCTTGCCAAAAACAATAAGACCCCAATAAAAAATAGCTTAATGCCAACCTTTAAATTCATCCTCTTTGGTTTTATTGTTATTAAATTTATATGTTAATTTCAGTAGGAAATACCGAGAGATAATGGATGTATAATTATCAGTTACGATATTTCCATTTACTTGACGAGACAAATTCAAGTTTTGATTTAACAAGTCATTTCCTGAAAGCGTAATAATTAAATTTTCAGTTTTAAAGAATGCTTTACTCAATTCAGCATTAACAATAAAAATGTTTTTATTGAATCCATCTGCCCTTTGGGAATTAATGGAATAGTTTGCATCTATTTTAATAGTAAAATGGCGCTTTAATTGCCACTCTAAGTCAAATTCATAACGTTGACTAGAATATGGTATGTTAGAAACTGAAGAAAGCGAACTAACTGGGTTTGTATAGCTATACGTATTTCCAATCGTGATTTCCAATGAATCTAATTGTAAGGAGAAATCAAGGCCTCCTGAAAATGACGTATTTTGAGTAATGTTTTTTTCTTCTGCTATAAAATTAGTGTAGCGATTGTAAGAAGCATTTGCATTTGGTTCAATTTCTAACTTGCGACTTAAAAAAGGTATTCCTGCTCCGAGATAGACATTACCAAATAAGTTTCCATCAACATTAACGGTTTTAGAAACTGTTCTACCAAAATCATCGTAAGTTGTCGAGTTTGCAAATGCATTATTCGTAATACTTGCATTGAAACCACTCCAAATATAGCGCCCTGATAATGCCTGCCATGTATTAAAATTTCCATTTAAGTTGTGTACATAATTTGGCTTCAAATCTGGATTTCCTGCTTGAGTTCGATTGGGATTTGAATTGTCTACAACCGGTTGTAAATCATTAATTGAAGGCTGGGATGAGGAAGTAGTATAATAAATCCCCATTCGCTTGCTCATACTTGGTTTAAACTGATAACTTAAGCGAGGCAATAAATTATTAAAATTCTGATTGATTACTTTATCAGATATGTAGTTGATATTTTCTATTGCAATATTCCGAAGACCAATGCCACCAATAACTGTATGAAAATTTTTCTCAAAACTTCCTATAGCCGAAAGCCGATGTTGAATTCGGGAATTGTCAAAGATATTTGACAAACTGCTAACTGATTCAGAATAAGATCCATCTCCCCTGTTAAAAGTTTTTTTATCTTGTTTGTTTAAACCGTTTTCAAATAGGTATTCAAACTGCAACTTCCAATTATCAGAGAGCGGCTCAGTATAACTTAGAATACCATAATTACTTATGGATGAATTATCATTGTTTTTTTTCTGGTCGATGGTATCACTTGCATTCAATAAAATTTTATCTGTGGTTGTAAGTAAATTACCAGCGTTTTCATTATCTGAAAATCCCAAAATATACTTTAATTCTAATTCGCGGTTTTTCTTCATAAATTTTCTTCGAATCAAGGCTTGAGAATTGCTCGCTATGCCTTTTGAATCATTCGTATTTTTAATCACAGTTTCTAATGATTTTGAATTTGTTTCACCAAAAAATCCCGTAGTATTGTTATCATCACTATTTGCAAAATCGAAACTTAGATTTGGTTTGACTTCGATAAAAGTTAAGGAATCTAAATTAACAGAATATGATAAATTCAAACGATGACCTAGATTTTTAGTTGTATTTTGAATAGAATCCTTTAAGAAATAGCTTGTGTCAGCAAGAAAATACTGAGATGAGCTGTTTGAATTTGCTATTAAGTTGCTTTCTGAATACGAATAATTAAATCCGATTTTTCCGGTTTTGCCAATTTTATCGGAATAATAAATTCCAGCTTTTAAAGTTTGTGGAATACCACTAGTATTTGTTGGATTCCCTTGATTAAACATCGACATTCCACTCGCATTTCTTTCATTTTCCAAGCCAAACTTATTCATATCACGAAAACCAAAATTAGATTTTGGTGTATTTGAAGACAAGAGAAATATAGATATCTTTTGTTTGTTATTAAACTTATTAAAAAGCATTTCGCTTTCATAAAAAGCATTCTTATTAAACGCAGCAAAATCTGAGGCACCCGAAATTTTTCCAAAATAACCCTTTTTAGCACCGTCCTTTAATTTTAAATCCAAGACTTGTATTTTCTCATCTTCACCAACCTTTGAATTTTCATTTTTCTTTTCATAAACCTGAACAGATGAAATACTTTTAGCACCAAGATTTCTTGTTGCAATCGTTGGGTCAGAACCAAAGAATTCATCTCCATCAACTAAAACTTGAGAAATATCTTTTCCCTGTGAAGTCAAAGTCCCGTCTTCATTCACTTTAATTCCAGGAAGTTTTTTTAGTAAATCCTCTACCACCGCATTTTCTCCAACTTTAAAGGAATCTGCAACATAAACTAAGGTGTCGCCACGGTAAAAAATCGGATTCTTATTTGCGAAAACAACAACTTCAGCTAAATTTTTAGTAACGGAATTGAGTTGAATTCGAGGGATATTAATTTCTAAATTTCCCTTGTGTCCTATAATATAATAGGTCTTCGCCTCGTATTCTGGATGCTCAATAATCAAAGAAAATGTATCAATCGGAAAATTTGCAAACTCAAATGCACCATCAAATTTTGTTCGAGTAGCACCTAAGAGTAAAGAGTCCTTAATTCTAACACTAAGTACCGAAACATTATTAAGCAATTTTACTCCACTTGAATCAAAAACAATTCCCTTTATATTCATCTTTTGGGAAAATCCAAAAAAGGAAGTCGAAAGAAAAAAGAGAAGAAAAACTGTTTTTTTAAAATGCATTATTTTTTTATTGGTGTATAAAGTTACTTACTTTCTTGCGCTAAATGGCTATCAAGCACAAATCTATTTTTTATTATTAACTAATTCTATCCCTGTTAAAGCTTGAAAGGTAAAACCATTTGCTTCTGTCAAAATCTCAAACTCTATTTTCAATGGTTTATTTTTGTATTGATTTTCACGGTTTTTTAATAATTTTAGAATGCCACTATACTCCTGAAATGCTAAAGTTGATCCATATTTTTCTGTTCCAACTAGTAAGTAAGATCTATCTAGCATTTCCATGAAACCTTGAAAATTTGTTTGGAAATCACCTTTTTGATTTATAATTTCTTTGGCTTTGATATCATCCTGAATTATAAAATCTACTTTTTTAAATTTAATCGATGACAATTTTATTGCATCATTAGAAAATCTAGCTCCAGAGTAGATAACTTTATTTTTAGAATTATAACACGAAATCTTCTCACTAAAATAACTCTTGTTTTCTTTTAAGACACTAATTTCTTGCTGAGAAAAATTCTTTTCTATACCATTATAATAAAAGCTTGTCTTAATAATTTTACCATTTATGAATGACTGCTCATGAATTAGCTTTACTATGGCAAATGATTTATCTACAAAACCCTTCACTTGTTGTGCATTTCCATCGTTATCTGTATAACTCAAACTAGCAACTTCGATTAAGTCTTTTCTATTACTTAAGGAATCTCGAAAAGCATTAAAATATTCTGGATAATTAAACTCTGAATGTTTTGTTTTGTGCAGATTTTTAATCGATGTGCTTTCTTTATTTGAATAATCGCAAGCACAAAATAGATAAAGTAATAAGGTGCTAAAAAGAAATCGATTCATAATCATTTTTCTTAAACAAAACTAGAAGTTACTTTTCACCTTCAAATTGAATTTACCAAAAATCCAAATTTTAAATTTAAAGAGCAAAAGATATAATGCAGGAATAATTACCAAGGTTAAAAAAGTCGCAAAAGACAAACCATAAATGATTGCCCAAGACATAGGTCCAAAGAACAGATTGTTATCACCTCCAATAAAAATATTTGGGTCATAACTTGAAAATAAAGTGAAGAAATCAATATTAAATCCTATAGCCAATGGAACCAATCCTAATACCGTTGTTATTGCAGTTAGTAATACAGGTCGAAGACGCGTTTTTCCAGCTTGAATTGTAGCAAGAATAAACTCATCATTAGAAAGCGGCTCATCTTCTTTTAAGCCAAGTTCTTCACGTCTCTTTTTTTGTAAAAGGTTTGTATAATCAATTAATACAATTGCATTATTCACAACAACACCAGCTAATGAAATAATACCAATCATAGTCATAATGATTACGAAACTTTGCTGCGAAATAACTAAACCTAGAAAGACTCCAATTAAAGATAATACGATGGAAAACATAATCACACCAGGAGCTGAGTAAGAATTAAACTGAGCGACAATTATTAATAAAACTAAGAATACTGCAACCAAAAGCGCGTTACTTAAAAAAGCCATCTCTTTCGCTTGATTATCTTGTTGACCAGAAAAACGATACGAAACAAATTCAGGTATAGAACCAGCAGACTGATACTTTTCCATTTTTTCTTTAAGAATCTTTACTACATTATTCGCATTATATCCTTCAGTTAAATTAGAAGTAATTGATACCAATGGAATTTGATTTTTACGAATAACGGCCGAAAAAGATGAGATTTCTTTTGGATCTTTAATAACAGAACGAATAGGAATATTCATCAACTGTCCTTTGTTATTTCTAAAAATTAATCGTTGCTCTAAAAGCATGTCTAAATTTTCACGGCTTTCTTGATTAAAGCGAACAACAATATCATAAGATTCTTCATCCTTCGTGTACGTTGAAATATCTTGGCCTAAGAGCGACTTTCTAATTGCCATTCCAACTTGCGCTGTGGAAGCATTCAATTTTCGTATTTGATCTCTGTCAACCTGAATTGGAATTTCCGGTCGACTAGATTCAACATTCAATTTTAATTGTTCTACTCCAGGAACTGCTTCACGATCTAAATAATTTTTAATATTTTCAGCTTGATTAATTAATTCACTGTACTCACCTCTTCCAGTCACATCAATATTTATAGGTGCACCTTGTGGAGGACCTTGAGAATTCTTTGCTGCTGAGACTTCAACATCTGCATTGTATCTTCCTTTTAAGCCATCCTGAATTTCCTTCATTATTTCAGACGTGGAATAATTAGATCGGAACTGAAATTCGTTAAAATTTACTGTTATCCTAGCTTTATTAGGCGTATTTCCCATTGCTACACCCTGTGCAGGATCACTTGTTCCTTCTCCTACTTGAGATATTATTGATTTGATAATCTGTTCATTTTTAGGAATTCCAGCTTCAGTATCTTTATTAATATATTTTTCTAAAATTTTATTAATATCTTTCTCAACCTTAATAGTTGTTTCATTTGTTATTTTTATATCCGTTCCAATTGGATGAGAAATAAAAATATTGACATAATTTGGATCATTTTCTGGAAAGAACTCCACTTTAGGAGGAAAGATTACCATTAAAAAAATTGAGAAAAATAATAAACCAATTGTACCAAGTATAAATTTTAATGGGCGTTTTCCCGTCATTACAAAAGTCAAAAATTGCCCATAAATACGATCTAACCAAGGCAAGAATTTTTCTTGAAAACGCATTGTTCCTGGATAAAGAACGTAATAGTTTAACAAACTCATTAACCCAAAGAAAATAAGCAAGTTTCCAAAAGAGAGAAATCCAAAAATCACAAAGAAAATTCCAATCACACTTAAAATTAGAAAGGTCTTAAAAACAATTTGTTTTACTGGTTTTTCCTGTTTGATTTTCATGTAACTAATAGCAAGTACCGGATTAATTACGAGGGCGACAAACAACGAAGATGTTAAAACAATCATTAATGTCAAGGGGAGAAATTTCATGAATTCACCGATTATTCCAGGCCATAAAGCCAGTGGAATAAAAGCTGCAACAGTTGTAGCCGTTGAAGAAATAATTGGCCATGCAACTTCACCAACTCCTTGGATTACTGCTTCTTTGGCTGTATATCCTTCATCCATGAAGCGGTATATGTTTTCTACAATTACAATTCCATTGTCAACTAACATACCAAGAGCCAAAACAAGGGAAAACAAAACCATTACATTCAGCGTTACACCCAAAGCATTGAGAATCATAAATGACATGAGCATAGAAAGAGGAATTGCTACACCCACAAAAAGCGCATTTCTTAATCCCAAGAAAAATAATAAGACGCCTACGACTAAAATGATTCCAAAAATTATAGAATTTTCAAGGTTTGAGACCATGTCCCGGGTATTATTTGATTGATCATTTGTAAGGGAAACATCCACACTTCTTGGAATTGTGCCATCTTTTTGCGCTAAAGCGATTATATCATTTATTTTATCAGAAGCAATCAATAAATTTTGTCCCGCTTGTTTCTTTATGTCCAACATTACAACAGAGCTTCCAAATTCACGGGCGTATGAAGTCGTATCTGAATTTCCAAAATAAACGGAGGCAACATCTTCCAAGTAAACTGGTAAAAATTCATCCTGCTTTACAACAACCTTTCGCAGTTCATCAGCATCTTTAAATTCACCTTCTATACGAATTGTTTTTCGCATACCGTTCATCAAAACTTCACCGCCAGAAATTGTCTGATTTTCTGAGCTTACAGCATTTTGAATATCATCTAAGGTTACATTAACAGATTGTGCTTTAATAGGATCTACATCAATTCGCATTTCTTGTTCTTGAATGCCTCGAATATCCACCTCACTTATTTCTGGTAAATCTTCCAATGTTTTTTCTAGGTTCTTTGCAACATCTTTTAAAACAATTGCATTTTCTCCCCGAAGATTGATATTCAAAATGGGCATTTTCGATGGATCCAGCTCAAAAATATTGGGTTCGACAGGCAAAGCAGGAAAATCAGATTTTGTTCTTGCTTTATCTACAGCATCTTTCACTTTTTGCAATGCTTCATCAACAGGCATTTTAAAATCAAATTTGATTCGAATAGTCGTATAACCATGAACAGAATTAGAATTTATTTCATCAATTAACTTGATTCCGCCAATTTCTTTCTCTACGGATTGTGTGATTTTTTTTGCCATGAATTCTGGTGACGATCCAGGCTTGGCAATACCAACATAAATTTCAGGGATTTTTAATTCCGGGAAATTTTCTTTTGGCATTGAATTATAGGCCAAAAACCCAGCTATTAATATGATAAAAGAAATAAGGAATACCGTTTTTCTGTTGTTAACAGATAGTGTTGTTAGTCCAAAACTTTTTGAGTTATTCTCCATTTTTAGTGACATTATTTTATTCTAACTTGATCTTTTTCTGTTATTCCTCTTGCTCCTTCAACAATAATTTTTGTTCCCTTCTTAATTGCTGCATTATCCTTTATAAGTGCTTCACCATCTTGATTTTCAATTAGCTCAACGGCTATTTTTTTCACTTTAAAATTACCTTTTGATGAAGGAAGAGCCACCCAAACATAGTCCGAATTATCTTGAGATTTCAATATGCTTTTTGCGGGAATTACTAAGCCATTTTCAACAGTAAAATCAGTTATTCTAAGCTCAGCCAACATATTTGGCAATAACTCTTTATTACCACTAACCTTTGCAGCAATTCGAAAAGTTCTATTAGTTGGCTCTATAAAATTTCCAACAGTATTTACTTTTAAATTTAGAATAGTATTGTTAAAATTTGGGAATGAAACTTCTATGAGTGTGCCGACTTTTATCTTGCTAAGATGTTTTTCAGAAATTGATGCTGTTATTTCCACATTTGAATTATTTACTAAGCGCAACAAAGGAGATTGAGGTCCAGCCATCTGTCCTTGCTTCGCATAAACAACATCAATGATTCCAGAAAAAGGAGCTTTAATCGCTGACTTTCCTCTCTGAGTATTTAAAGAATTTAATTTAGCTCGTAATGATTTTACAGCATTTCGTGCAGTTTCATAATCAAATTCTGAACCAACACCTTTGGATTTTAATTCCTCCTGTTTTTTTAACATGTATTCAGCATATTCTAGTTGTGTTTCAATTTCTTGTGCTCCTGAATTTATAAGTGCCGCATCCAATAGAACAAGAGTTTTCCCTGCTGCAACTCGATCTCCAGATTTCACATTTACTTTCGTAATCAATCCCCCCATCTCTGCAGTTAATAAAATATCTTGGGAAGTTTCTACATTTCCTTGTGCATTTATACTATGCTTAAAAGGTTTTACATCAGCAGTTTCAATTTCCACAAGTGGAAGAAATGATGTTTCTGCAATAGTCTTTTTTTCTTCTGAGCTACAAGCCAAAAAAGATGCAGCCAAAATTACAATGTAAGTCAGTTTGATAATTAATTTCATATTTAGTATTATTTTGTTGTTAAAATTTGATTGTATAATTTATCTAGTGTTATTTTTGATTGAAAAAGTTCTACCATAGAACCAATATATTGAGATTGGGCAATCATTAATTGGTTGTATTTCTGAGTAACAACAATACTACTTTCCTTTCCAATTTTTTCTTTCAGCAATGTGTTTGCATAGATTTTTCCGGCAAGTTCAATATTCTCTTTTTGTAGGGCAAGCTTCTGTTTAGAGCCTATAAAATTGTTAGAGGCTTGAATCTCTTGCATTTTTAGAGCTTGTTCTGTTATTTTGAGTGTATTTTCATCTTGCATTAACTTTATTTTGGACTGAGAAATAATCGCACGACCAGATCCGCTTGAATAAATTGGAATACTAAATTGAATCCCCCAAGATGTTTGAGGATACCAAGATTGATTTGCAAAGAAATTTAGTTCATTTCGATAGGCAACATAAGAATGCTGAAATTGAGCTTTTAGAATAGGAAAAAACGCCATTTTTTTATTCTTTAAATCTAATTTATCTAATAAAATTTGCTTTTCTAATATCTTTAAATTGAAATTATCTGAAATAAAACCTCCTTTTGTTAACAAAGATTTTTTTAGTAAATCGGATGTTGTTTCCGTCAAACTAATTTCTTGTTCTAAGGGCAAAAACATTGCCAACTTTAGTATTGCTAGCGCATTATTGTATTGAAGTTTTGATGATTCATGCGCATTCTTAGCGGATAATACAGCGTAGTTCATTTGGTCTACTTCTTCTTGAGTGATTACTCCTACTTCAAAAAAACTTTTTTGTTTTTCAAGTAGTTTTTCGGACAATAAAAGCATTGAATCAACAAAAATCAAATTTTCTTTTGCTACAGCAGCAAGGTGATATGCTTGACTAACATTAAATACAACATCTTCCTTTGTTTGAAGATCTAAGGTTTTTTGCATTTCTATTAGCACCCTTGAGGCAGATAAGGCAACAAAATAGGATCCGTTGAATAATAGTTGATTTACTTGAACATTTCCTAGAAGACTGTAATCAGTTCCACCTTTAAAACTAACTACCTCACCTTCATTAGCATTTGGATTTAAAAACTTAGCAGAAACTACTTGAACGGGTAAGTTAAGGAAATTATTAAATCCGCTATTTGCTGATACTTGTGGCAAACCAATTGCCAAGTATTCTTTTTTAAGTTCTTGGGATTTTTGAATGGCCAAATCACTATTCTTGATGCTTAAGTGATTCTTTAACGCAAAATCTTGGGCTTCTAATAAACTATAGGACATGTTATTCTGACCAAAAATTGTTGTTGAACACAACAACAAAAAACATAGCAACTTATTCATTTAATTCTCTTTTATTTAAAAACTCAATTCCTTTTTTATTTGACATTCCGTAGATGTGAAAGCTCGTGGTTTCAAAATATACTTGGTCGTAGTGAAATTCAGGCCATGGAAAAATCTCACCTGACATGATCACATCGCCATAAGCAACAAACAAACGTGCAACTACTTCTGGATTCATGTTTTCACGATAAATTCCTTCCTTAATTCCTCTTTGAATATTGTTCAAAATCATATCATAAACGAAAGTCATTTTGTGGTCACACACTTTTTGCCAAGCACCTGGATAATGTTTTCGTAAATCATAAAAAACGGTTGGATTTACGGAACCTACATTTTCACAAACTGCCTTACTAATAAGAAATAAAGCAGCAATGGCATTTTCTGCATTTTCAATGCTAGAAAGACAAATTGCTCTATCGTTTTCCAACTTTAAATCGATGATTGCGTTAATTAAAGAATCTTTATCTGAAAAATACTGATAAAGTGTTTTCTTAGAAATTCCTAATTCCGATGTGATGTCATCCATGGTAACACTTCGCAGACCAAGTCGCAAAAATACACTAGCTACACGTGTTAAAAGCTCTATTTTTTTCTCTTCCACGGCGCGAAGATAGGCATAAAGTCTTAATGAAAACTATTTTACACTAAAAAGTTTCTAAAATAAACATTGCTAGTACTTTAGTTCAAAAACATAAATTCTAATTATATTTGAGAATGCCAAAAATGTTAGGAATTGATTTTGGGTTAAAAAGAACTGGTATTGCCATTACTGATGATTTAGGAATACTTGCGGTACCGCATACTTTTGTTATGTCGATTCAACTTATGAACTATTTAATCGAAACAATACCAAAATTAAAAATTGAGGTGCTTGTTCTTGGATATCCTCTTCGTTTGGATGGATCAGATTCACACATCAGCGAAAATGTAAGATTGTTGAAAGAAGCCCTTGAAAAGCAATTTCCTACAATTCCAATCTATCTTCAAGATGAACGTTATACTTCCTCTCAGGCAATGGAAGCTATTCATCAAATTGGGAAAAAGAAACAACATAAGAACAAAGGATTAGTTGATAAAATCAGTGCTGCAATAATTCTTCAGGAATTTTTAAAATCAACTGAAAAATAATTAATAAAAAAATGTTTGTGTTTAGCTAAAAAAACAAATTCTTATTTTTGTAGAATAATTTGATTGAATGATATTACCAATTGTAGCTTATGGTGATCCCGTTTTAAAAAAAGAAACGGAGGAACTTGCAGAAAATGATCCGAATTTAAAAACCTTAATTGCTGATATGTTCGAAACGATGTATAAAGCAAAAGGAGTTGGATTAGCAGCTCCACAAATCGGAAAAAGCATCCGTCTTTTTATTATTGATGGTTCACCCTTTGCAAATGAAGAAGGAGAAGAACTTGATCCAAAAGCAATTGGTATTGAAAATTTTAAGAAAGTCTTTATAAATCCAATTATCGAAGAGGAAAGTGGCGAAAAATGGGCTTTTCAAGAAGGTTGCTTGTCTATTCCTAAAATCCGGGAAAATGTTATTCGGCATGAAAAGCTACTAATAAGCTACTACGATGAAAATTGGGAGTTTCACGAAGAGCACTACGATGGTTATGCAGCAAGAATTATTCAACACGAATACGACCATATCGAAGGAGTCTTATTTACAGATCATCTTGCACCGCTAAAAAGAAAAATGCTGACAAAAAGACTACAAAATATAACAAGTGGAAACATTGAAATAGATTATAAGATGCGTTTCCCAGAAACTAAAAAATCAAAATTACTATGAGAAAAATTACAATCGTATTAAGTTGTGTTTGTTTGCTTTTGTACAGTTGCGGAAACAATCCTAAAGTTGATGAGAAAAGCCGTGAAGCGCTAAAAACCAAGATAACAGAAATGGAAGATTCAATCTCATCTCTGCAAAAAAATTCAAGTGAACCTATTCCAAACCTGACGAGTATTGAATTAATTAATCGTTTAACAGCTTTTTATTCTGCTTTCCCAAAGGATGACTATGCCGCAGATTGTTTGTTTAAAATACATATGAAATTTTCAGAACTAAATGCGCATGAAAAAGCACTTGAATACGGCGACACATTATTACAAGTTTTCCCTAATTACAAAAACAAGGACTTTATTTTAGAGAGCATGGCGAGCACCTACGATGTACTTATTGAACCCAGAGACACTAGTAAAATTCGCTATTATTATTCGCTACTCTTAAAAGTGAAAAACTTGCCGAAAGAGAAGCGAGATGGCATCGTTAATCGTTTAAAATACATCGATTTAGATTTCTTTTCATACATCGAGATGAAAGAAAAAGTTGTGTCACGCTAAAAGCACCTCAAAAAATGTTGGGTAGGATTTCTGAATGGCTTTAGGGTTTTGAATGCTTATTGGCCCATCAGAAATTGTTGCTGCAATTGCAGCGGCCATAACAATTCTGTGGTCATTGTATGAGTCTATTTCTGTAGCTTTTACTTTTCCTGTTCCATGAATAAAAATTGTATCATTTTCAACACTACTTTCAACATCAAAGCGCAAAAGCATTTCTTGAACTGAGGTCAAACGATTAGATTCTTTATTAAGCAATCGGTGAATACCTGAAATCTTTGAACATCCATTTGCTGCACAAGCTAGAATAGCAAGAATAGGAAATAAATCCGGGTAGTCAGTAATATCAAATGAAAAAGGTATGATTTTTTGATTTTTATTTAGATGAAGAATTGAATCTATAAATTGAAATTCACAGCCAACAGACTTTACAACTTCTAAAATCGCTCTGTCAGCTTGCTTAGAAGTGGGATTTAATCCTGATAATTGAAGTTTTCCAGAAATTACTGCCCCAACAATGTGAGTAGCTGCCCCACTCCAATCACCTTCAATTTCATGTGTATTACCGGTATAATGTTGCTTTCCGGGAAAATGAAACACAGCATTTTTTTTCTCCAATTGAATGCCGAAATGTGCCATACTATCAAGTGTCATTTCAATATAAGGTTGACTTACAGGAGAAATGATTTTCAATGAAGACGGATTATTTAAAAGAGGAAAAGTCATAAGCATGCCACTTACCTCTTGTGAACTTTCTGAAGCATCAAAAACAACATTTGAAGGATTCAATATACCATGAATTCTAAGAGGTAGATGAAAATTAGTATGCGAAACATTTAGGCCAAGCTCTTCTAGTAAATCTATAAGCTTCTTTTGGGAGCGCTTGAGCAAAGTTCCTGTTCCAATTACTTCAAAATCTTTACAAAATTGTGTGGCAATAAAAGCAAGTAAGTGCAATGCAAGCCCAGATTCTCCGACATTTAAAATAAGATTTTCTTTCAATTCCTTCTTAGCCGGTATTACTTGAAATTCTTTAGGTGCAACTTGCTTTACTTTAGCGCCCAATTCTTTTATACAGTTTAGAACTGCTTGCACATCAGCTGAATCATCGATGTTTTTTAAATGAGATTCTCCAAGAGAAATAGCACTAAGAATCAGCGCTCGTTGAGCGTAACTTTTTGAGGCATTAACTTGTATCGCAGAATTATATTTAAAAGGCTTTACAATTTTATTCATCCTTTTACAGCAATAAAAACATAGAAAATCTTTGTTCTATTTAGCAATACTTATCGATCTTTTTTCTCGGATAACTGTTACTTTCACCTGTCCTGGATAGGTCATTTCAGTTTGAATTCGCTGTGAAATCGTAAAAGAAAGTTCCTCAGAACGCTGATCTGTTACTTTTTCTGCCTCAACAAGAACCCTTAATTCTCTTCCCGCCTGAATTGCATAAGCACTCGTAACACCATCATACGACAAAGCAAGACTTTCTAAATCCTTTATTCGCTTAATATAAGCTTCAACAACTTCTCTTCTTGCTCCTGGTCGCGCGCCAGAAATCGCATCACACACTTGAACAATTGGAGAAATAAGTGTGGTCATTTCAATTTCATCGTGGTGAGCACCAATGGCATTTAAAACTTCGCCTTTTTCACCGAATTTTTCTGCTACTTTCATTCCAAGAATAGCGTGTGGTAATTCTGGTTCTTCGTCAGGAACTTTTCCAATATCATGTAAAAGACCAGCGCGCTTTGCTAGTTTAACATTGAGTCCAAGTTCTGCCGCCATGATGGCACATAAATTTGCAACTTCACGAGAGTGTTGCAATAGATTTTGTCCATAAGAAGAACGGTATTTCATCCTTCCAATCATGCGCATCAATTCTGGATGTAAGCCATGAATTTCTAGGTCAATACAGGTTCTACGACCAGTTTCGGCAATTTCCTCATCTAATTGTTTTCGGGTTTTTGCAACAACCTCTTCAATTCTAGCAGGATGAATTCGACCATCAGAAACCAATTGGTGAAGCGCCAAACGCGCAATTTCTCTTCTTACTGGATCAAAACACGATAAAATAATAGCTTCAGGTGTGTCATCTACGATTATTTCAACTCCCGTAGCAGCCTCAATTGCACGAATATTTCTTCCCTCGCGACCAATAATTCTACCTTTTACCTCATCGGATTCGATGTTAAAAACAGTTACTGAATTTTCAATAGCTTGTTCAGTTGCCACACGTTGAATAGATTGAATTACAATCTTTCGTGCTTCTCGATTAGCATTTAATTTTGCTTCTTCCGTAATTTCTTTTATGGTTGCCATTGCACCTGTTCGCGCCTCATCTGTCAATGCCTCCATTAACATTTTCTTTGCATCTTCAGCAGACATATTGCTAATCTTAGAAAGTTCCTCAACACGTTTTTGCTGTGTTTTATCGGCATCTTGCATGCGAAGTTCTAAAATCTCAAATTTAGATTCGTAGGTAGATTTTAACTTTTCTATTTCCTGTTCTTTTCTTTCAAATTCCTCTAATTTTTGGTCGATATTTTTTTCTTTAGAACGAGCCCTATCTTCATTCGACTGCAATTTTCTTTCTCGGTCCTTAATGAAAATTTCATGTTCTTCCTTCTGCTTCAGAAAAGTTTCCTTGGCTTGCAGTGCACGTTCCTTGCGGATATTCTCTGCTTCGATTTCAGCATTCTTTAAAACTTTAGCTGTCTGAGCTTTTAGCGCTGTTTTTTGGATAAAAAATGTAGCAGCTCCGCCCCCAATCAAACCCAATAATATTAATACGATTTCCATACTACTTATTTTTATAAATGAATAAATAGTTATTGAAAGAAGATGGGCTTATTAAAAGTTAATTGAGTTCCTCTATGTCGTTGGCAAGCTGAGCCAATGCATTTTCTATGGAAGTATAATCTGCAGGAAGTGTAACGGTTTCTGTCTTTGCACTACTTTGGTTCTTTGAGAGCAATTGTAGGGCTGACATGGCCAACAAATCTTGAGGATCTTTCACAGCATAATTTGTTCGCAATAAATCGAAGGCCTTGTTGATATCCTCGGCAGCTTTCAATACTTTTCCATGCTCCTCTTCAGAAACATTTAAAGGATATGTTCTACCGGCAATTACAACTTTTAATGAAATTACACCCATTTTTTATTGCTTAAGCTGTTCTATACAGAATTCAATTTCTTTTACTAATTCATCTATTTCCTGCTCACTTTTTCCAATAGCTTGTCCAGGATTTTCAATAACTTTATTTTCAGCCAAACTCAATGCTGATTGAACAGAATCTAAATTTTTTGATAGCGAAAAAACCTCTTCGTTTTTCTCACTTAGCAACTTATTTAAACGTTCAATTTCTGAATTCAAATGACCATTTTTGTCGCGTTCTTCAAGCACAACTTTATATAAAGCTTTACTTTTGCTATGTATTTGGTCTATAATTTTTTGAATTTCTTCAGTCATTTCATTCGACTTTCTGCAAAGTTAACAATGTCTCAAACAAAACAATCAAATTCGTAGGTAATTTTATTAAAAAAAAATCTTATAAATTTGTTTGAAATTCCTTGAGGTAGAGTGGCACAAATTTTCCGAGATCTTCAAATTCCTGCGCTTTAAATTTACTGTAGGCAAGATCTACCTGCCCCTTAGCAGAACAAGAAATATCGTCTTTAAAAATAATATCTCTATTTGCCCACATTTCCTTGAGCTTAAGTGTAGCATCTCCAAAACAAACAAATGGATCAAATTCGGAATAGGAATTTTCATTTACAGTATCTGCACTCAAAGATTTCAAAATCTTTCCATCTGGCGCTTGCATTAAACTATATACTTCCATTCTTCTGGCGTCTAGCGAGGCGAGTAAATTTTGTCTTGGCACTTCATTCCTACATAGTTGCATTAAAGAAGCAAGTGTTGGAATTTGAATTAATGGAATTTGCAAAGCAAAACACAGCCCTTTCGCTGTTGAAACTCCAATTCTCAAGCCAGTATACGAACCTGGACCTGAAGAAATAGAGACAGCAGCTAAGTGTTCTATTTTTAAATTTGCTATACGAAAAACCTCTTCAATAAATAAAGTCAAAGACTCTCCATGAATATAAGCATCTGAAGTACTTTCTTTTAGAGCTACTAAATTCCCATCTACAGATAAGGCAACAGAACAGACTTTTGTTGCCGTTTCAATATGAAGAATCAGTGTACTCATTCTGACAACTCAAATTTAAAACCCACTCCATGAATATTAGAAATAAGAATTTTTGGCTCTTCGCGCAAATATTTTCGGAGTTTTGTAATAAAAACATCTAAACTTCTCCCAACAAAATAGTCATTTTGACCCCAAACAGCATTTAAAATAACTTCCCTAGAAATAACTTGATTTTTATACTTGTAAAGAATTTTAAGTATTTGAACTTCTTTTTTTGTTAAAGACTTGACTTCATCTTTGGATACTAAGGTTTGGTTTTCAGTGTCGAAAATAAAAATTCCAAGAGCAAATTTAGTTTGTTCTTCAGGCTCTACTCTAATATTAATTCGTTTTAACAATGCTTTAATGCGTAGTTGTAACTCTTCAATTGAAAATGGTTTACTCAAATAATCGTCTCCACCAGCGTTAAACCCCTCTACTTTATCTTCTGTCATACCTTTTGCTGAAAGAAATAAAATTGGAATTTCTGAATTCATTTTTCGAATGTCTCGTGCTAAGGTAAAACCATCTTTTTTAGGAAGCATAACATCAAAAATACAGAGATGAAATTTATCTTCATTAAAGCGTTGCATTGCCTCAATACCATTATTACAAAGTGAAACGGCATAGCCATCTGATTTTAAATGATCTGAAATAATAAGACCAAGATTCAAATCATCCTCTACTAATAGTATTTTTACCTTTAACATTCTTAAATAGTATCTCTCAACAAATTTACTAAAATGTTTAAACATAAATAAACTTGCGTTAAGGCGATACTAGCATAATAATTTTTTTTCTTGAAATAAAGACCTAAATTTGTATTTGTAAAAAATAAAATACCATTCAAAATCAATAATTTAACAATAATAAAAATGAGAAATTTACTACTATTATTTATCAATATACTTGTTTTTTCTTCTATAAGTTTTTCGCAAATTGTACCAGGCAATGGTCAATTTAGATGTCAAAACGTACCAATAACTTTTGTTACATCAGCTGCATTTAGTACTTATAGTTGGACATTTTCCGGTGCTGGAGTGAATATTAACACTAGTGCTTTTTCAGGACCTACAGTTACTTGTACAAGCCCTGGCACATTAACTGTTAACTGCATTGCTGATGGTGTACCACAAACTCAATCTATCATAACTATTAACACAGCACCGCCTCCACAAAACCTTACTTATATAAATAGCTCGCCATATTGCATGTTTATATCAAGCCCTCAATTACCAAACACTCCAGTGACACTAGGGGGGACTTACTCTGTAGTTCCATCTATGGTGGGATTCAGCACTGCTACAGGAGAGTTTACTCCAAATACACCAGGTTTACTAGCAGGAACCTATACAGTAACATATACTATACCTTTTTCAATATCTGGATGTCCGCCAGTTTTTGATGACTTAAGTATAGAAATAAAACCAAATAACACAGCAGCTGCTGCTAGTTCAACTCCTACCTTATGTATTAATACTGCATTAACAAATATTACACATGCTACAACAGGCGCAACAGGAATTTCAAATAGTGGCGTTTCAGGAGCCAATGGATTACCACCTGGCGTTTCTGCTGCTTGGTCTGGCGGC